>NZ_FZMS01000092.1 GCF_900198365.1 Helicobacter bilis
GTGGAGGAGATGTTGTTAGATGGCACAAAAGATCCAGATACCTATAAATTTCATATTTTTCAAGGTTTAGAAGATTGTTATATTCAGCTTACTGCCGATAGATTCACAAATTATAAACGCACGATTTTAGATAAAGATTGGCAACTTGCCCCATTTGGTTTTCTTTATGATAATGCAAACAATCCCATTCCACCAAAGCCCAGTGAGTTAGAGCATCTTAAAAGACTAGCCTTTATGCTTTCTCAAATGTTTGATTATGTGCGTGTGGATTTGTATTATATGCCATTTGCTAAGGGGCAAAAAATCGTTGTGGGGGAGCTGACTTTCACACACGCTTGTGGGACAGAAAGGCTTATCCCAGAATCTTGGGATAAAAAGCTAGGTGATATGTGGAAGCACACTTCATATAACAGGGGGAGCGATGAAGCCAAATAGTTTTATACAAAATCTTAAGCCCTATATCCCTATCGCACATAAGGTATGGGAGATTTCAAAAAAAGAAGAGATTCTAAAGCTTGATTGGAATGAATCTAGTATGCCGCCATCGCCAAAAGTCCTAACCGCCTTGCAACAAGCTGTTTTGAGTGATAACTTGCACTGGTATCCAAATACGCACAATGCAGAGTTATTAGCCCTTCTAAGTAATTATGCAAATGTGCCAAGTGAATGTGTAGAGATTTTTGCAAGCTCTGATTGTTCGCACGAGTTTATTTTGCAAGTCTTTGGGAGCGTTGGCGATAGAGTATGTATCGTCGCACCAACTTATGATAATTTCCGCTCAAGGGCTGATGGCATGGGGCTTCAAAGTGCATTTTTTCACACAGATGAAAAGGGCAATATTGATTTTAATTTGCTTGATAGTTTTCTTGCAAACAACCAACCAAAAATAGTATATATATGTAATCCAAACAATCCAACTGGCACATTGCACGACATATTGAAACTAGAATTACTTATCACAAAATATGGCGATATGCTGTTTATTATAGATGAGGCGTATTATGAGTTTTGTGGTAAAAGTGTGGCATATTTATTACCAACAATGCAGAATCTTATCATCACAAGAACATTTTCAAAGGCATTTGGCTTAGCATCATTTCGCATAGGCTATTGCTTGAGTTCTGCACAAAACATTGCTGCATTAAATTTACTTCGTAATGCAAAAAATATTACTCATCTCTCACAAGTAGCAGCCATTGCAGCACTAAAAGATAAAGAATATATGGAATCTTATGTAAAAGAAGTTAGATTGGCAAGAGAGTTTTTTATAAATGCGTTAGATTCTATGCGAGAGTTTAAACTTTATCCATCAAATGCTAATTTTGTTTTTATTCAGCATAGGGATATAAATGGATTAAAAATGTTTTTAGAAAAAAGGAATATTTTTATACGAGATTATTCGCATATTGTAGATAAGCATTGTCGTATTAGTATAGGCACAAGAGAGCAAATGCAGTGTGTTGTTAGAGAAATAGAGAGATTTTGCAATGAGTGATTGGAGAAAATGCTAGATGATAGAGCAGAATAATAGAGTGTTGGCATTATTTGATTTTTGTGAAACGCTTGTAGATTTTCAAAGTGCAGCAAGATATTTAGAGATTGTCGCAAATTATCGTGGCTACAATATGAAACAAGGTCTGGGACATAGAGTGTATGCTAAACTGAAGCGTAAAGTAGGCAAGAGGATTCAAAAAGTTTTACCTAAATCATATCGCGATAGATTTATTCAAAAACCTGTTAATTTTGAAGTTTTGCGGGGATTGGGTCTAAAAGAAGCAGAAAATATAGCACAAGATTTCTTTGAAAAAGAATTGCTTTTGCGTGTTAATGAACGCATTATAGAACGCTTGCATTATCATCAAAAGTTGGGACACACCATAGCGATTGTATCAGGTGGCTTTGAGATATATATTCGCATTTTTGCAAAGTATTTTGGGATTCAATATGTTGTGGCGGTTTCGCTGGAGAGTAGTGAGGGGGTTTTAAGTGGCAATATGGCAGGTATTCATACGATGGAGCATAGAAAGCTTTACAAGTTATCACAAACACTTGATCTATCAATGTATGATTTAGCACAAAGCTATGCGTATAGTGATTGCCCTAGTGATATTCCTTTGCTAAGTTTAGTGGGTAATGGCATTGTTGTAGAGTGTGGAAAAGATATAGAATGGGCGAAGATTTTAGGATTTGAGATTGTTTAGGATTTTTGCTTGAACTACCAGCCCTAAACACAACTTAACCACACATTAGCACCAACAAAGGCCCCATATTAAACATCTTTTATAATTTGATTAATGTGTATATACCCCCACATTCCTTGCAAAACAAAAAACAAGCTTTCAGACTTTATTAAAGCGATTCATTTCTTAGTGTTTCATGTTTGCGAAACGCCAACCTAAGGGGTTTTATGTTTTATACAGGGCGTGACAAGAGATTAAAAGAAAGCGGTTTAAGTAAAAAAGAGTTTGCAAAAATTGTGCATATGCGATATGTAAAGTGCAGTCAATAATAACAAAGTTAAAGATTGTTTTGTTGAGCCTTTAGGCGACACACCTCTTTTACACGAAAGGTTAGATTTTTTCATACTTGAACCCTTGTTTTTATTTTCTATCATGCACTGGACTTACTTGTAGGTTGTAGCAATCTAAACACTCATTCCTTAAAAACTACGCTTTTATTGTTGCCAACACTGCAAGAAGCATATATAACGCATGTAAAATCAGTGTCGCCAGACTTATAAACCACAATATCATAAACAAAATAAGTTTTCTTATCTTCTCTATTTATATAAAATATTTTTGTGCAAAATTTCATTCTTTATCCTTTAGCACATCTAATTTTCTTTCCATAAAATCTAAACTTGTATGTCTGTATTCTATGTAATCATATTCTGTAATATTCATGTATCACCTCCTATAAAAGCAAGTTTCATATTCGCTAAACTCATTGTCATGAAATAATAATATTTGCTTTGCTTCTCTTTTAAACTCACTTACTTCTTTTTCATTCCACTTCCACTCATGCAGTGGATATTTTGTTATTGCATAATCTAAATGACTTACCCGCCATTCTCTACTTCATTATGCGTATAGCCAATGAGTGCAGCTACTCTAAACTTATCTTTGCATAGATTTTTTACAAACTTTTCAGTAGGACGGATCTTTGTTTCTCTCGTGCAGTAATCCTTACCTATAGGATAACAAAGCTTATCAAAAATTCATATTTTAATATTACTAAAAGTAAAAATTAATCTTATTATGCTATTATTGCAAATCATATAAAATTGAATATGGAGTTTATTTTGCAAGGTATTATGGAGTTTTTAAAAATCTATCTTGATCCGCTTGTATTTAGTATTTTGGGTTTTATGGCATTGCTTGTTGTGTATTTTAGTATTGAAAGATTTATATTTTTTACTCGTTTGCAGTTTGAGAAATACACCGATGTGAAAGAGCTAGAAGAAGATGTGAGTAAGAATCTCACACTTTTATATATCGTGTATTCTAATGCACCTTATGTTGGGCTTTTAGGCACGGTGGTAGGCATTATGATTGTGTTTTATGATATGGGTGGTAGTGGTAACATTGATGTAAAAAGCATAACACTTGGGCTATCTATGGCATTGAAAGCAACAGCACTTGGGCTTGTAGTCGCTATTCCTACTTTAATGATTTATAATGCGTTTTTGCGTGTGGCAGACACAAAGGTAAATCGCTTCAAGATTCTAAATAAGAAACATGCAGACTAAAGGGAATTATTATGAAAATTAAACGCGGAGATGGATTAAATATTGTCCCTTTTATCGACATTATGCTTGTCCTACTCGCACTTGTATTATCAATCTCTACCTTTGTCTCACAGGGGAAAATAAAGGTAGAAGTTCCCAATGCAAGCAGCACAGAACAGGAAAAAAAAGATGATGAAAAGCCCATTATAATTGTAGTTAATGCGGACAATAATATATATGTAGATGATAAGGAAATAAATATAGATGACTTTGAATCTTTTATAAGCACGATACCAAATGATTCTATGGTGCATTTTAAAGGTGATAAGAATTCTAGTCTTGAGCGATTAGTGTTTGTGATAGACCAGCTCACAAAAAAGGGGCATAATCATGATAAATTTAGAATCGATACGCAGCGTAATTAAGAATCCAAGCTTTTATGGTGTTGCATTCGCATTTATAGGTGCGGTGGGAATCTTTAGCTATAGCATATATAGTAGCACAAATATTTTCACAGAAAAAGAGAATGGCGACCAGTTTATAACCATTCAGCTTTCAGCCTTTGCCCCTCCAAGCAAAGACCCCATAGCAGAGAGAGTAGAGCAGCCAAAAAAGGTGCATAAGCCACAAATACACAAACCAAAAAAAGAGATGATACAAGCCCCGCCAAAGCCAGAACCTACGCCATTACAAGCTATGGAAGAGCCACAAAAAGAGGTTGCAGAAAAGATTCCAGAATCTCCAAAAGAAGTCGCACAAGAGACAGAGGCGACAAAAGCCACTACGACAGCAAAGCCTGATAATGAAGCATTTGCACAAGAAAATATCAAGATTATGCGTTTCTCTGATGGTAATGAAAACGAGTTTCTGCAAGCCATACATCGTGCGGTAGAGAAGCGACACATCTATCCGCCGCTTGCATTGCAAAGAGGGTATGAAGGAGAGGTGCTTGTAAAATTCTATATCGATATAAATGGAAAGGTTTCTCGTTTTGAGATTGTGAGGCGTTCACCACATGCTTTGCTTGATAAAGCTGCGATTAAGACCTTAAAAAGAGCGTGTAAGCATTTCCCAAAACCAGACGAAAATGTATATGTTGAGATTCCAATTGTTTATAATTTACAGAGAGGGTAAGTTGGATAAGGTGCGATTTATATTAAAAACATGTTTCATTGTATAAGCAATACACAAAGCAATATTAACATGCCGTATCTTTTATATTGAGATTTTGACATCTAAATTGTATCTACTTTTTACTTGTGGTAATTTAACAGACATCTTTTGTGTTTAAAAACTCAAGATTTTTCTCTAATGAATTTTGGCAAAGTTGCATAGCTTTTGTTTTCGATGTGATGACTGATTATTCAGGGCTTGGCCACTGAAAACCAATTTGGATTTGGTTTCCACATATCCCCAAGCTTTTTATCCCATTCTTGTGGTGTGAATCTGCCCGTGCCACCTTCTGGGGTAAAAGTAAGTTCCCCAACCACAATTCTACCTTGGATACTATACAAATCAACTCTTAGATAAGGCGACATTATTAACATACGGGCAATCTCAAGCATAATGTTAAGGTGTTCGGGCTTATTTGGAATGATATTTGGAGGCTGATAAAGATATTTTATCGGCATAACATTCCAATTCTCATCAAAAATACTTCTTGTATGCTCAACAAATCTATCGGTATCCACTTGTATGTATTTTGTTTTACCAAAGCAGTGGATTTTATAATCACTTGGCACTTTAGCTTCCCCATTTGCGTTAGTCTCTAACAACATCTCCTCCACAAAGATTCTAGGCTCTATGTCTTTGTAATGCCATTCTCTATAAAGTGTGTAAAAGTTTGTATTTAAATGTTGCGTGAGCTTGTCCATAGCTTCACTAAAACTTTTAGAATCTTTTAGAAAAGCAACTTTATCTTTCACTAAGACCACACCACCGCTATCGTGATTTGTCTTTAGGACAAAACTTTGTGGAAGTTTAGAGAAATCAATCTCATCTACACTTTTATAGATTCCATAGAGTTTTGGTAAGTATTGACATTCATTTGTAGCAAAGAGTTCTCGTGTGAGTGTGTCAATAGGTTGGAAAAGTAGGGAATCTTTAGCAAGAAGTGAGTTTAGAATCTGTGTTGCTTGGTTAGGTATAGGATTTTGTGGTGTGTTTTGTGTGGTTTCTAGATTCTCTAAATTTGCTCCCTTGTCTATGCAATTTGAACGCTTGACTGAATTGTGATGGATAGTCATATCGCTTAGATAACTCCTACCCTCTAAGTCAGCTAAAGCCTCCAAAGCCACAGAACAACTGCTAGAATTTGTAGTTTTGTTTGCGTACTCTGCTGATGTGGATTCTAGATTCTGTGCTGAATTTGGGTGGGCTGCGGGGTTTAGGGCGTAATTTTTAGAATCTAGATTCTTGTCATATTGAGTGTGTAAGCACGAAATATCTTTGCTTGAATCTTGTTTGGATTCTAAAGTTTTAGATACTTCACCTAAAGGTTCAGTATGACAAATGGAAGTAGAATTTATGCTTTCATTTTCTTTATGTTGTGTTGCTTGTGAAGTTTTATTGCGAGATTCTGTGTTATTTTGATTTGGATTGCAATATTCTTTATTTTGTGTTTGTGAGATAATAGAAGTTGTTGTGTTTAGTGTGGGGTTATTTTGTAAATCTGTATTGTTTTGATTTAGGCTATATTTGCCCCCCCCCCCCCCTGTTTTTTTTGTTTTTTTTTTTGTTTTGTGAAAATATGGTTTTAAATTTTTTTTTTAATTTTGTTGTTTTTTTTTTAAGTTTTTTTATATCTTCTTCTATCGGTCCTAATCATGTGTATT
>NZ_FZMS01000087.1 GCF_900198365.1 Helicobacter bilis
CAAAAAATACACTGATGACACAAATTTTGACACACATACGCATTTTATGCCCTATTTTGCGGACTTTGGATAGAATTACAATTCCAACAATGAAATCTTAAGCTATTCTTAAGTTTTAAATAAAGCTTTATTTAAGCTAGATTATAAAGGCTATTGACATGCTATAATCATAAACAACACAACACACAAGGGGATTTTTTACTCTTATAATAAAATGCAATTACCCATTTATGCTAACTCACTTTATATAAGTTACAATATTACACATAAGCATATAATTTTTAAAATTTTTTCTAGCTAACTCTTATAAACTTACATAACTAGAGAAAATATCGGTTTTTTGGGAACTTGGAGGCAAATAAATTACAGTTAAAATGAGCGGACATTTTGCCAAGCCCACCTTTTTTATTTTGACTTAGAGTAAATAAAGCGACTTGACAATGAAAAAAATGTCGGTTAGAATTTTGGTATGGAATTTAGATTCTATAAGGTTGAAATGACCAACATGCAATAAACTTTAGAACCTATGCAACCCTGCTTGACTGCATTTAGGATTCTAATTTTTCGAGTTTCTAATTTGTTAAGATGCTAGACTTTAAATAAAATTTCCGATATATAGATAGGTTGTAGTTTAAAATTTAGATTCCAAAAGCCCTGTCTTTTGGATTTTACTTAAAAAGGATTTTATATGAAAAAAGCACATAAAGGCGTTTTATATGTAGGTGTATTTTTATGTCTTACTCATGTAAGCATGGCAAAAGATGGTTTTTCACTTGGCGGTGTAGTTGCCTTTGATAATAAGCATGTTGGTGGCGGCTTTGAAGTGGGCTTTCCATTACTACAAAAAGGCTTTACTATCCGTAACCACATAAGCGTATTTGCCTATGCAGCAGAAAATACAAACTCCCTTTTATTATTGCAAGAAAAAATTACATTTGGTGGAACAAGAGATTCTAATATGGCTAGATTATATGGCTTTATTAGCGGTAGCTTTGGACTTACCATGCAAGAACAAAAGGATATGTTTAAATCGCCGTTTGCGTGGGAAGGCTTTGTGGGAGGTGGGGCTGATATATATGGTGGAGAACATGCGAGTGTGTTTATTGAGGCTGGTGGGGGTGTAAATGGCAATACACTGGGTGTTATGCAGGGTTTTGGTAGAATACAAGTTGGATTTCGTGGATTTTTTTGATAGCGATTATTATACGGCACATTATCAATACCTCTGTATGCATAGCAAATACCTATATTTATACATGATATCTTTGAATATAACCTGAAAACCACTGCAAATGGGCGAATGGGCTTGGAGAGTGTAGTCATGGAATCGAAAAAGCTGGTTTTAGATTCTACATTTTTCTAATATTTATAATCTTAGGATGCTTAAATTTATTTAGCTAAATTACTATAAAATCACACATAAAAGCTTCTAGTTTAGAATCTAATATTCAACGCATTATACAGCAGAACCTGTTACTAAAAAATTTTTTAAAACTTGCATTTTTCTGTCTTCAAATGTTTGACTTTGCTCTTTAAACAATGTTATTTTATTTTCCACGCTTTCAATGGCGGATATAATTTTCTCTTGTGCTTCAAGTGGCGGGAGGGGGATTTGGATAGCTCTTAAGTTATCATTGTAAAGCCTAAGAATCGTCCCACCTCTCGTGCTTTTGCTTTGCCAATCAATATTTTGATAGGTATAAAAAAGAAAACGATTTGAAACAATTTTTTCATCTGTGTCAATCCACACGATATTAGAATCTTGAAAATAGGCGGGTTCTCCATTGTAAATTACTGCCTTGCCAATAGTTCCAGCCGCAGAAATAAGAATCTGCCCATTTTTAGGATATGAGTAATTTGCCTTGTAGTTTTCGTAGGTTTCTTGCGAAATATAACAATCCGCTTTAGCTCCAAAAGTTCCTATTTTGTAAAAGGGAATACCCTCCTTATCGTTTGTTTCGTGTTTCATAATCCTTTTACACATACAAACCTTACCGAGTTCGCCGAGCTTCTTAAATTCCCAGCCTTCTTTTGGTGGAGTAGGCAGAGATTCTAAAAGGGTGTTTAAATCCTCTGTCATAACTTGCATAAGCAAAGTATCTTTGTTTGATTCTGTATTGTCGTTTAAAAATATTTCTTTTCGCAAAAAGGGGTTTATCCCCTCCCCGCTCCCCTTAACCCCGAAAAA
>NZ_FZMS01000050.1 GCF_900198365.1 Helicobacter bilis
TTTACATTGCCATGAGATAGTTTTTGTGCTTCACTTATAGCTTTATTACCGATATTGCTTAATCCATCAAGGTTAGCATTTTTAATCGTTTTTATAGCTTTCCCAGCACCTAACAAAGCAACATCAGCTACCGCACTAAGCAATAATGCTTCATTTGCCCTTTTTAATCCATAGTCTTTGTTTATAAACCCTGTTTTAATAGCATTTACATGCTCATCAACAATAGCACCACCAGCAGAGCCAACTATTCCAGCACCAAGTGCCGCAGTAGGATTTTTAGTTTTTTGATAAGTTCTACCGAAAGTTGCCATACCTGTTAAAATACCAGCAGTGATTTCATTCAAGCTATCGTGCATTCCGTGTAATATACTTTCTAAAGCACCTTCACCGCCTACCAACTCGTATAAATCACCCCTTTTTACAACAACTTCCCCCTTTTTTTGTGATTGCCACTTCATCTACATCTTTAAAATTATCATCTGTTTTTAAAATATATTCTAAATCATTGATATAGCTTTGTGCTAATTCTCTATTCTCATCAGGGTTTTTAAAGAGATTTAATACAAACCTACCATAATCATGCTGATTTTTCATTGTCATAGCTTTAGAGATTAAATCACTATTTGCAAATGCTTTATAGCAGGAGATTTATCATAAGCTTCTTTTACTTTACTTAAAGATTTTTGATAAGCTTCCCATTTGCTATCTTTATCTTTAGAATCTGCTTTTATGTAGTCTAGTAAAGCTTCTTTTGTTTCATGTCTGTATATTTTAAAAGCCTCTTCACTTACTGCTAACTGCCCTTCAGTAATCCTAAACATTCTTACAAGCTCATCAGCTTCTGCCCCACGACCAACAACCTGCAAACTAGCATTATTCTTTTGGTCTAATAGATTAATATCTCTAAGCTTTGTTTCTGTTTTATTATCACCAAACCTAGTAGTAGCCCAATCATATACCCCCTCTAACGAATCTGCTGCACTATCCCAAGTGTGAGCCTTAGCAAATAGTGCCATAGCACGCAGGGTATCTAGATACTACAAGATTCTATGCTGGTTTATTACTTTTAACTTCATCAATATTACTTGGGTATTTTTTCGTGCTGAAAATTTACAAGGGGCGGTGAATCTACTTAAGGGAATGTTTGGTGTTGTGTGGGTGGAGTTGCCTTATAATGCGAGATTAATCCCGCATTTTTTAAATGCAATACAAGGCAGAAATGATACGATTATATATCTTGTGTTAGCTTTTATTGTGTGTTTAGCTTGTAGGGATAGCATTGAATACACACAAAGATTTAAGGCAAATAAAGTAACTTTTATTATGACAATGTTTATTCTATATGTTCCTATCATAACGCTTGGTTTAAAGCCTTATGAGCCATTCTTATATTTTAACTTTTAGGAAAGAGATGAGTTATAAAAGATTTTGCTTAGGTGTAGTGCTTTTACCCATGCCTTTTTGGGATTAAATTGTATGGTGTTTAATCGTATTTAAAATCTGAATCATTTGAATGAACACAAAAAGTAGGCGTTCTCTAAGAATCTTACCTTATTGCTTAATTATAAGTATGTTGTCATAGCTCCAATAATAATGTTGCTAACAACCAGTTTGCAATATTCTCATTTTTTTGATAGCATAACGAGTTTTTAAGCCCTTTTTAGTTTCAGTAAAAGCTATATTCATAATTTTTCTTGCTTAATTTATATCTATTGCGAAGTGCTAAAAAGTCTGCTAATATTTTAAATAACTCTTAGTAGGCTATAATCTAAGGATTTTAATGCTTTTTTCATCATATATTTTTATTTTTGCCTTTTTGCCTGTGGTGTTTTGTGTGTATTTTATACTCAATCACAAAGAATTCTATAGGTCTTCTATTGTGTGGCTTACATTTGCTAGTTTATTCTTTTATTCATATTGGAATATTATTTATCTCCCACTTTTGCTTCTATCCATTAGCTTTAATTATATTATCTCTGGCTTTATACTAAAGGCTCAAAGTAAAGAATCTAACTTGCATTTACACAATGCGGGGGGGGGGGGGGTAAAACCCTTTTTTAGCAATAAAGTTTTACTCTGCATTGCCCTAATTTTTAATCTTTTACTGCTTTGCTTTTTTAAATATATGGATTTTTTCATAAATAGCACAAATCTTATTTTTCATAGCCATTTTGATTTATTACATATTGCCCTGCCTTTAGGCATTAGCTTTTTTACCATTACGCAAATTGCATTTTTGATAGATTGCTTCAATGGTATAGTTAAAGAGAGAAATCCTATTAATTACGCACTTTTTGTTACATTTTTCCCGCATCTTATTGCCGGTCCTATTTTGCATCATAAGGAGATGATGCCCCAATTTGCCGATACGAATAACAAGATTCTAAACTATAAGAATCTTGCTTTAGGACTATTTCTCTTTGCTATTGGTCTGTTTAAAAAGGTAGTGATTGCAGATAGCTTTGCAAAATGGGCGAATGCTGGATTTAGTGCAGTGGAAAATGGAGAGATTCTAAATATTTTTTCTTCATGGGTTACAAGCCTTAGCTATACATTTCAGCTTTACTTTGATTTTAGCGGATATTGTGATATGGCGGTGGGGCTTGGGCTTATGTTTAATATTAAATTACCCATTAATTTCAACTCACCTTATAAAGCATTAAATATCACTGACTTTTGGAGGAGATGGCATATCACTCTTGGGAGATTTTTAAAAGCATATTTGTATATCCCACTTGGTGGCAATCAAAATAATGCTTATAAACAAAGCAAAAACTACACTTTACTCAACAAGATTCTAACTTTAAGGAATCTTTTTATAGTAGCATTTATTAGTGGTGTGTGGCATGGAGCTGGATTTGGCTTTATTATATGGGGGACTTTGCATGGTTTAGCAATGCTTACACATAGAATCTATATGTATGTTTTGGAGCCTTTTAATGATAAATATGTAAATAAATTAGAGGTTAAACATAGTTTTAGAGAAACTAGATTCTACAAAATTCTATGCTGGTTTATCACTTTTAACTTCATCAATATTACTTGGGTGTTTTTTCGTGCTGAAAATGTAGAGGGGGCTTTAAATCTATTAAAAGGCATGTTTGGCGTTGTATGGGTGGAGTTACCTACTAAGTGGTATATGGCTTCATCTGCATTACACGACATTCAAGGGCATGATAAGACTTTGGTTTTCTTGTTGTTAGGTTTTCTTATATGCTTATGTTGTCGCAATAGTATGCAAATACTAGAAAGATTTGACAAAAGAATATATCTTTTTTCCTTCTTTGCAAGTCTTATGTTTGCTTGTGCTATGTTTTATCTACTTGTTGCAGAAAGCTTACCAGAATTTATTTATTTTAATTTTTAGGGAATGTTATGCGATATAAAAAAGCAGTATTTATTATGATTCTTTTACAACCATTTTATCTTTTATGTTTGTATTGTCTTGTATTTTTTGGGCAGATTTTCTATATGTATATAGAATATCCTCAATATACTCACCAAAAGCAGAAAACAGCACAAACGCATAATGTTGATATTGTGATAATTGGCAATTCTCGTGCAAAATCTGGTTTTATCCCAAATGAAATTAAAGATTCTAGCTCTATTAATCTTGGCGTAGGTGGTTCTAGCCCTATTGTTGGATTCTATACATTAAAACGATATCTTGAAAACAATAAACCACCAAAAGTTGTAGTTTTGTCATATTCCGCAGATTTTCTTATAGATCCCGCTGAGTATTTCTGGCAAGGTGGTGTAAAGACTAAATTTTTAGATTTTAATGAAATTTTTAGCGTTCTGGAAAAAGCTAGAGAGTTAAAAGACTGTATGCCATTTGAAAAATCTGGTGGGGGCTGTGAAAAAATAGATGTCTATAAATATTTTTTAGATTTAAGAAATTTTGGTGAAGAATTGACTACTATCAACATAACGCTAAGACGCTACAGAACCAATAAGCAAATATTGATAGAATTAGATGAAACAAAAGGACATTTCTATTATGGTAGAGAAAAAGCTGCTGATGGCAATTTTAGCGAAGTATCCCTGAAAGACTTTTCTGTCAGTCCTTTGGTGAGTTATTATCTTCATGAAATTGCCTCTCTTGCAAAGCAACATGGTATTATTGTGGCAATGTATGCAATGCCGATCAATATACATTCTTTTCAACACCTAAACCCAAGATTTTTGCAAAATTACAATAACTTTTATGATACCCTGCAAACACAATATGGAATTGTTGCGTTAAACAAACTTTATGCAATGCCAAATGAAGCATTTGGAGATCATTCTCACCTTTATGCAGGAGCAAAAGAAGTAACATGGGATATTTATGATAAACTCATCGCAAAGAATCTACTAAAACAATAGAGAAATAATTATTTGGTGTAGCTATTTTGTAAATAAAACTCAATATAAAAATAACCCCAAACCTTGCATAAAAACAAAAAATATGTAAAAATACCCTAATCTAAAAACAGAAAGGATAAAACATGTGGGAAAATCCACTTGACAATATGGAGGTTTTTGAAGGCAGCCCAGTCGATAAATGGAAAGAAGTTATTTTTAATGCTAGTCGCACACTTGCTAGTAAAGAAATAGAGCGATTATTAGAAGAATTAGCTCTATATGAAATGGCATTTGAAGCGGAAGAAAAGCCTACAAATCTTCGTGAGTTTTTCTATAATATCCATCATGATGCAGAGTTTAAGAAAAGATTCTTAGAAAAGAAAAATAGCCTAGCTATTGAATCTATGGCAAAGATTCTCAGCGAAAATGAATAGACACTATAAAGACTATATGATGGTAGTCAATATGCTATTGCCCCGTAAAAAGTATGTAAAAAGCCCTTTTATTGTATTAATAATACTATGTTGCTACACGATAAGCCATGCAAAAGGCATTATGCCGACAACAGAGCTTGACCTAGATCTGAAAAAAGATGAAGTAGTATATGCAACCATTAGTGCATCACAAGATTCCCAAAGTATGAGTGCCACAAAAAACTTTACTTTGCGTTGGACTTTGTATCGTAATCAAGGGCTTGTAGTCCTTATGCGTTATGATAACTATCCCTATCAATTTATACTTTATAAAGATTATAGACTAAATAGCTTTACACTCAATCTACTTGACCCACAAGGTGTAAATAGAAGCCCAAAGCAACCGCAATTGCGTATAACATTTATGGGCATTGATGATCCATTTAATGATGAGAAAACCATTGCACACTTAAAAATCACTGGCTTTGGAGATATGGATTTTACACGGCAGTAGATTATTGGGGTAGGAATTTGCATAAATTAAAGTGCTTTAAGGACAAGTTGATCAATATAAGCATGAAATTCTAGCTTCTAAAAACCTTTTTTAGCTCATTTTCTAGCATTTCCTTTTTGTCTGTATGCCGATTTTAAGCCACTATTCATTCGTTTTAATACCTAAAAACTCTGTAGCTTTTGTATTAATGCGGGGGGGGGGGGTATTCCTGTCTGTATATTTGCCAAAAAGTCGCACACAAAAACAGGTATATTTACTTTTAATACTGGGACTAGAACATTGCATACCAAAGCCAAAATAATATTTACCATGATCTTTAAGCTTAATCACAATCTGTTTCAGCTACCCATTTTGTATCCTTGCTTGTCTTAACAATCTCAAAGCCTTTGCTTTCTATTCGCTCTCTATGTTTTTCTATAATCGCTTCACAATAAGATTCTACAACTTTGTCTTTATTATCTTGGAATCCGGAATTCTATCATTTTTTTTGCAAGTGTAGGCAAGAGTTCTTTGCTCGTGCAAGCTTTTGTAAAAAGCGAAAAAATCTTTATTTGAATTTATTTTGGAATTTAGATTTTGCCTAGATTTTATATTGGATGTCTGCTTACACTCAATATAAAAAGCTATTTTAGAACCATTTTGCACTCCTTGCGCTCTACACCTAGCTTATTTGAATAAAAATCGCATTCTGCATCAAAGCTGAGTGGATGTGGATTTTAAGGCGTAATCCTTATAATCGAAATTGCCAAAAAACAAAGAAGCAAAAAATTAAAAGATATATGTTAGAAGTTTGTATGAGATACGACAATGAAACATTCTTGATAGTCTTACACCAAAGACAAAATTAAAGCTCAATTATAGTTGATACGCACTTGTGCAACACTAAATGCATATCACACTAAACAATGTGTATTTTGCTACAAAAACAGATATATCTAGTTCTTATCCTTATCCACAAGTTTATTTGCGCCAATCCAAGGCATCATCGCCCTTAGCCTACCACCGACTTTTTCAATTTTGTGTGCGTTTAGATTCTTTCTCTCCGCATTCATTCTGGCATACCCAGCCTTTCGCTCTAAGATAAAGTCTTTAGCAAAGCGTCCCTCTTGTATATCTGCTAGAATCTCTCTCATCGCCTTTTTAGATTCTGCATTTATCACTCTAGGACCGCTTACCATATCGCCATATTCTGCGGTATTTGAGATAGAGTATCGCATATTTGCTAAGCCCCCCTCATAGATTAAATCTACAATCAATTTTAGCTCGTGCAAACACTCAAAATACGCCATCTCTTCAGGGTATCCCGCTTCTACGAGCGTTTCAAACCCCGCTTTTACAAGGCTACTCACCCCACCGCAAAGCACAGCTTGTTCGCCAAAAAGATCTGTCTCTGTCTCATCTTTAAAAGTTGTTTCTATAATGCCACTTCTGCCCCCGCCAATCGCACTTGCATAGCTTAGGGCAATCGCTTTAGCATCACCCCTGCTTGTATCTTGCTCCACGGCGATTAGATCCGGAATTCCACCACCTTTTACAAACTCGCTTCTAACCGTGTGTCCGGGGGCTTTGGGTGCTACCATTATCACGCCCACACCTTTTGGAGCTTGAATCTGTCCAAAGTGGATATTAAAGCCGTGTCCAAAGGCGATGATTTTATCTTCACTCAAATGTGGCTTAATATCTTGTGTGAATACATCAGCTTGCAATTCATCTGGGATTAGAATCATAATCACATCAGCTTCTTTTGTTGCCGCAGCTACTTCTAGCACCCTAAAGCCTTTTGCTTCAGCCTTAGCCCAGCTAGAGCCGCCTTTATACAGCCCGATGATAACTTCCACACCTGAATCTCGTAAGTTTTCAGCGTGTGCGTGTCCCTGACTCCCAAAGCCAATCACGGCTACCTTTTTCTTTTGGATAAGTCCCAAATCGCAATCTTTATCGTAATATACTTGTAATGCCATGTTACATTCCTTTAAAATTTCATCTTAAAAAATAAAAATTGAGTATATAATATCATAAATTCACGAGAAAAGGAGACAGAATGCAACAAGAATTATGTAAATATGAATTTTTAAAAACAATTCTACTTGAAGTCATTGAAGAAAATAGCCCAGAAGTCAAAGAAACATTTCTCATGCTTTTTAATTCTCTAAGAGATAAAAATACAGATTCCACAAAGATTAAAGATCTTTTCCATGAAATCAGTGAGAGTCAGCATTTAATGGGCGTTATCAAAGCATGTTCTCTGCATAATATCATCTTAAATATCTATGAAGAGCAAGAACAAGCAAAAATCGCAAGTGTATCAAGAAGCATTGCTACTGCGTATAAGAATCTTGAAGAAGAAGGCTTTGATCGCATTGATTGTGATAGAGTGTTAGAATCTATTAGATTCTATCCTGTATTTACCGCACACCCAACAGAATCTCGCCGCCGCACATTCCTTGAAGCCCATCAAGAGATTACAAGAGAGCTGGAAAAAATAGAGCAGTTCTCATATATGCCAAGTGAGCAAATCCCCTACAAAGATAGGGAGATAGCCCAAAGTAGAGAAAGCATTAAGTATAGGTTACACCTTTTGTGGAAAAGCCATTTGGTGCGTAGTGAAAAGCTTGAAGTAATTTTTGAGCTTGATAATCTTTTATTTATCATTGAAAATAGCATTTTACCTAGTGCCTTAAGGGTGCTAAATCAAGTCTCAAATAGGCTAAATAAGCCGCTAAAAATATCCCCCATAAAGCTTGGTAGCTGGATAGGTGGCGATAGAGATGGCAATCCTTTTGTAAGTAATGAGATGATGACACGCGTTATGAAAATGCAACATGAATTAATCATACAAACCTATATAAAAGAGATTAATAAACTCATAAGAGAGCTATCATTATCGGTTGATTTTTGCACTCCAAGCAAAGAATTGCAAAAATCGTTACAAAAAGAAAAGTCTTATCTCAATCAAACTTCATTAAAGCTTCATGAAAGAGAGCCATTCCGTGCAAAGCTTAACCTCATTAAATTGAAGCTACAGAATCATTTATTAAAAGTCAATGCAGTAGGCGAAGTAGATTTTACCTATCAGAATCCAAAAGAGCTTTTAGAAGATATTGATATGCTTATTGCTTCACTAGATTCTATTGCATCAAAGCGATTAAAGAGTTTAAGAAATCTCGTGTTGCTTGGTGGATTCCATCTTATGCAGCTTGACTTTAGAGAACATAGGGATATGTATATGAATGCCGTCTCTGAAGTCTTGTGTCTTCTTGGCTATACAGATAGTGATTTTATACACAGACATGAGTCAAAAAAGATTGAGATTCTAAATAAGGTCTTAAGTGAGCCACCACTAAATCTAAATAGCATTTTATGGGAAGTAAGCTCTCAAACTCGCCATACACTCAATGCGTTTTTACGAATCTTATGGGCGAAAAAGGCAATTAGCAAGGATATTTTAAAAAGTGTGATTGTATCCATGACAACAAGGGCTAGTGATTTACTCGCTGTGCTATATCTTGCATATTGCAGTGGATTATGGCAAAAAGGCAAGGTAAAAACAACTGATAATGGTGAATGTATCATAAAAGATGGCAAGTCTGGAATCTTTATCACACCGCTATTTGAGACCATAGATGACTTAGAAAACGCACAAGAGATTCTAGAAGTGCTAAGTAAAAACGAGCATTACAGACAATATTTAAAAGATTCTGGCAACGCACAGCAAATTATGATAGGCTATTCTGATTCCAGTAAAGATGGTGGAATCTTTACTTCTAATTATTCTCTTTATAAAGCGATTTCAAACCTTGTGAAGTTAGAACAAAGACTAGGCATTCACTTTATGCTGTTTCATGGCAAAGGTGGTAGCATTAGTCGTGGTGGCGGACAGCTTGAAAGTGCACTTTTAGCATTTCCTAGAGGCAGTATCGGCACAACCTTGAAGACGACAGAGCAAGGTGAGATCATCTCATCTCGCTATCTTAATCCACGCGTAGCTATTAGAAGCTTTGCCCTCACTCTAGCAAGTCTTTTGAAAAAAGCAGTGCATGATAACTTTTGTGCGAATCTTGATCCTAACTCAAATGGTGGGGTGGAAAATACAAAGAATCTAGATTCTGATCTCGTTGATAAAAATATACAGATTAAATGCGATGTAGATCCCTATCTACCAAAGCTAGAAGAGCTTTCTAGAATCTCATATCGCACTTATAGGGATTTAGTGTATGAAACGCCAAATTTTGTAAGCTATTTTAAACACGCTACACCAATAGAATTTATACAGAATCTAAACTTAGGCTCTCGCCCTAGCAAGAGAAAAGACACACAAAGAGTAGAAGATTTGCGTGCTATCCCTTGGGTATTTGCATGGACGCAAAATAGATCTATTATCCCCGCATGGTATGGCTTAGGTAGTGCATTGAAGGGCATAGGTGATAAGCAGCTACTGCAAGATTGCTATAAAGATTCTGTATTTTTCAAAACTACGATTGATAATATCGTGCAAGGCTTCATTAAAGTCGATATGGAGATAGCAGAAATGTATAATGACTTTGTGCAAGATTTTGGCTTGAAACAAAGCATTTGGAGTAAAATCCATAATGAATATAATGAAACACTTGAGTGGCTACTCATCACGTGTAATGAAAACGAGCTTTTAGATAGCAATAAGGAAGTAAGAGAGACTATCCTTACGCGTATGCCAAACATTAAGGCTTTAAGCCTTTTACAAATCGATCTTGTAAGAAAATATAAACAAGCCCAATATGAAGACCTGCGTCATCGCCTTATGGAACAAATCCATGGCACAATCATTGGTATCGCACAAGGTATTAGAAATACGGGGTGATATAGAATCTATTTGTGAATCTAGCATTATTTTTTATTTAATATGAGCTAGATTTTTTGTTTAATTTCATTGAAAGTCGTGTTAATAAATATTGCTTTATTAGCAAATTTTATACAACTTTATTTGTTACTCAAATATTTAGATAGCATTTCTAATTGTCTCTATTATAGTTTTAAAATACTCTGGATTTGCTTTCTTTATTTTAAGGGAGAAATATCTTGGGTGATATATGCGTAGCATTATGATATTTTGTAAATCTTCATGCGTAATATATGCCATCTCTCTTTCCTTAAACATGCCAACTTTACTGAATCTAGCACCTTTTAATTGTTGCTTGATATATGTATCGTAGTCTGGACCACTTAGAAATAGTACGATATTGGGATTAATGATTTTTATTTCTTGTAATAATAGAATATTAAGTTCATTGTCTATTTGTGTTTGTAGTGCTTGTGGAAGTGATTTTTTGGGTTTATTATCATAGCAAATCTTACGCAAATTTGTCCAAAAGAAATAAGATTTTATTGAATCTTTTTTATCTATTTTGCCATTCAACTCGTTATATATGCTAGTAGCAAATCGCCAAAATTGTGCTTTATCCCACTTTGTTTTAGATTGAAAATCTTCTGTTTTCTTCATTGCAGCTATGATGGCGTTCCTAAAATTTTCATCTGTATCAACTTGTAATTGCTTTAAGAAAAAATTCCAACCATTACTCTCCTGCCCAACTATCATAATTTTTATCTTAGAATCTAAAAAGTTTTGCGTAATAGCAGGAAGATTTAAGACAATATCATTCACCACACCTTCTTTTTGTGCTATATCCTTGATCTCTTGCAACACTGCCTTTTTACATGCATACAACGATATAAGACTATTGTGTTCTTCTGGTTGTTCTTGTGTCACGGATTTCATACTAATCCTTTTGCGAATATCTCTTATTGTAGTTACTGATTGATAATCTCTTGCTAATACATAAAGTCAACAAACTTAATATAAACAATCCCTTTAACTCACCACGAAACTAACAGAATGGCACTTGCATGAGAATATTATATACTTCACACGAACAATTATGCAAACAAAGACTTCACATTATTGCAAATATTCTCAACACTAAAGCCAAAATGCTCAAATAATAAATCACCCTTGCCACTCGCCCCAAAAGATTCCATACTCAGCACGCCATCAGCAAATCTGTATAATTCTAAGCCTCTTTGAGCCTCAATAGCAAAGACTTTAGAATCTCCAAAAAGACTTAGGCTATATGCCCTACCCTGCTGCAAAAATAACTCAAAGCAAGGCATGGATACAACCTGTGTTGCAATGCCTTCATTTTCTAGCTTTTCTTGTGCTTTAATGGCTAAATGCACTTCACTCCCACTAGCAAGTAATGTAACTTTTTTCATATTGCTATTTGTCTGGGTAAAATCTGGTAGTAATAAAGAGCGTGAGATGATATATGCACCTTTTGACACATTATCTAAGGTCATAAAATCTGATTGCACCAATGGAAGATTCTGTCTTGTTAGGATAAAGCTTTGTGGTGTTTGCAAAGTAAGTGCAACCTGCCATGCTAAAGCATTCTCATTCGCATCGGCTACACGCCAATTCAATAGATTTGGCATAGCGCGTAAATGGCTTAACTGCTCTATTGGCTGATGTGTCGCTCCATCTTCACCAACACCGATAGAATCATGTGTAAAAATGTAAAAAACCTGTGCTTTCATAAGACTTGCCACACGAATGCTAGGCGATAAATAATCGCTAAACACAAAGAAAGTCGCACAAAACGGCGTAAAGATTCCATAATTTGCAAAGGCATTACTTATCGCACCCATAGCATGTTCTCGCACACCAAAGTGCATATTGTTGCCATGTGGAAAATCTTTAGAATCTTTTAATGTCGTATTATTGCTAGGGGCTAGGTCTGCACTCCCGCCGATAAAGCCCATATTTGCCTGTGCAATAGCATTTAGAATCTTGCCATTACTAGCCCTTGTAGCTATTGCGTTTTGATAAGCTAATCCTGCCCTACCCTCTTGTTTTTGCAAATCGTTTGCGTGGTTAGAATCTAAGCTATTAAACATAGGAAATGAAACATTGCTAAAATCTTTTTTTAATAGCATTTCAAGATTCTTTTCTTGTCCGCTTTTTTGCAAGGTAGTGAGCCATGCTTGATAGGCTTTCTCTCCCCTTATTGCAGTCTCTTTAAAATGTGTTCTACTCTCTTCACTTATGCGAAAAGCTTCACTACTAAAGCCCATTTGCTTCTTACTCTCAAGTATGACTTCATGTCCTAAAGGCGCACCATGCGCGTGATGACTACCCTCTAAGCCGATCGCATTTTTTGCAATTTTCGTCTTTGCTATGATTAATGTTGGCTTACATGATTGTTTTGCCTCTAAAAATGCGTTATTAATCTGCATATAGTCATGTCCGCAAATCTCTAGCACAAAGAAGCCTTGCGCCCTAAATCTCGCCCCAATATCTTCACTAAAAGCGATATTTATATCGCCTTCAATACTGATATTATTGCTATCATAGATGAGAATCAAATTATCAAGTCCATGATGTCCAGCAAGAGAGCAAGCCTCATAGCTAATGCCCTCTTCTAAGTCACCATCACCACAAAAGCAATACACCTTATGATTAATCACATCGCCACCAAGCATAGCCCTTGCGCGTTTTGCCGCCATAGCAAAACCTACTGCATTTGCCACACCCTGCCCTAATGGACCTGTCGTAATCTCTACACCATGCGTGTGTTTATATTCTGGATGACCGGGCGTTTTTGAATGGAGTTTGCGAAAATTACGCAAATCCTGCATATCTATATCATAACCCCATAAATGCAATAACGCATAAAGCAAGGCACTCGCATGTCCACCGCTAAATACTAACCTATCGCGATTAATCCAATTTGCTTCTCGCGGATAAATATTAATATGATTTGCTAACACAACAGCAATATCAGCAAGCCCCATAGGTGCACCCGGATGCCCACTATTTGCTTCTTGCACCATATCAGCACAAAGCATTCTTAACTCATTTGCGATTTGTTCATGCGTCATCTTTTTCCTTTTTCAACACAATAAATATAATTATGCAACTGATTCTACCCAATAAGACAAAAAAATAATTAAACATTAAGTCAGTATGATTAGACTACAAGCAAATCCAGCACAATCGACATATAAAAAGAGATTTAATATAGTAAAAGCAATAGAATGCAAGGGACTATTATCCACAAATCCTACATACCAATCATATTTAAATAAAGATTTTATCACCAGTAACACATGCAAACATTGCTAAAATAAAAGGGCAACCACCCCATTCATTAGCATTCAAATAATTTTATAAAAAACACAATACACTATTTCTTCATGAGATTATAAAAAAGCACACCAAATAGGGCAATGATAGCACCAACGCAAACAATCCCCATAAGCCATAAAATAAGCGGCAACACGAAACCAAGTATCTTAAAGATAATAATGGTAAGACAAATCAAAACGACAAAAATGAGACCCAATTGTAAAAACTGCATAAACGCTCCTTGTGATTATATAGGGCTGTATTCTAGTATAAAAAAGTTAATACCTTAAAGTAAAAGCTACAACTATAATATTATCATCGTTGCATGACATTGCAACGCAAAAACGCAAAATGTAAATTCCTATATTTGCTTATACGCAGATTGCCCTTGCTCATAAAAATTATTACCATCGCTATCAATGGCAACAATAGCCGGAAAATCAACAATAGTCAGTCTTGCAACTGCTTCTGGTCCAAGCTCTTCATACGCAAGGACTTCATATTTTTGAATACATTTAGAGATCAAAGCAGCAGCACCGCCAACCGCAACCATATAAACAACACCATGCTTTTTCATAGAATCAATAACTGCTTGATTACGATAGCCTTTGCCAATCATACTGCTTATGCCCTGCTCTATTATTGTAGGCGTATATTTATCCATTCTGCCACTTGTCGTAGGTCCTGCAGAGCCGATAGCATTACCGGGCTTTGCAGGGCTTGGTCCTAAATAGTAAATAGTTTGATTTACCAAATCAACTGGCAGCTTTTCGCCTCGCGCCAACGCTTCTGTAAGTGCCTTATGTGCAGCATCTCTTGCTGCAATGATAGTCCCAGATATTAATACCGTATCACCTGCTCGTAACTTCTTGCCTTCTTCTCTAGTAAATGGGGCTTGCAATCTAATTTCTGACATAATATCTCCTTAAAATAAGTTGTATTACCTACACTTTCATATCATTAATGTAAGTAATATTTGTATTGCAATGTTTGCAGTATATCTTTTTGCCTTGTTGTATCTGTGCGTGAATAGGATCTGAAATGTTATACACCTTACCGCACATGCAGCTATAAATATGTAACACGCTATCTTTTTGAATTGCCTTTGTGCTATTTAGAGTAGGATTATTTTCTGGCTTACTCTGGGCTGAATGCTCGGATTCTACAAACGCATCTTCTAATATATTGTTTTCAGATTCTAACTCTTTGTTGTCCTTCGCCCTTTTCTTTTCTAGCATTTCTTGCTGATATTCCCCGATACGCATATCTTCTTGCAATATATGCCTAACAAGCCATTGCTCAGTAATTATGGCAAGTTGTTGCTTAAAGTCATATTTCATATTTTTTATAAGCAGGGTCATCTCAGACACAATCTCTTTATGGTGTTCTCTATGCGTGTCTAATGCTGGAAATTGTATGCTTTCCATATAGGCTTCCTCATCTCTAAAATGAGTCTTCATATAGTCAAATAAAGCAACCAAAACCTGCTTAATCTCTAATGGACTTGTCTGTTTGCCAATCATACTATCTGCTATATTAGCAAGCTCAAATAGCTTTTTATGTTGCTCATCAATCATAAAGTTATGAACGCTGTATTCTTTACTCCACTTAGGTAGCACACACTATCCTTTAGAATCCAAAAATATGCATCAAGCTTCAATATCTGTAATATACTTAATAAATGTGGTGCAATCCTGACATTTTACACCATCTCCTGCCTGTATTTTTGCATGTATATCTGGCTTAATATTATAAGTCTTCCCACACAAACAGCTATACATATGCATGATACCTTTTTTTGTTTCTTGCTTTTTCCCTGAAGTCATTTCAGCTTGTTTTAACAACGCATTATCTTCACTACTCGCAGCTGGTGTTGCTGCTTTTTGCACGGATCGCTTTTCATTCATTTCTTCACAATGTTTTGCATACTCCATATCTTCTTGCAAAATATGCTTTAAAAGCCATTGCTCCATGATAATCACAAGTTGTTGTTTAAAATCATATTTCATATTTTTTACAAGATTTGTCATCTCAAACACAATCTGTTTGTGTCTTTCTTTATGTAACTCAAGAGAGGGATATTGTATGCTTTCCATATAAACTTCTTCATCTCTAAAGTGAGTTTTCATATAATCAAACAAGGCGACAAGCATTTTTTTAATCTCAGCTGGGTCAGTCTGCTTCCCAATCATATTATCCGCCATATTCGCAAGTTCAAATAGCTTTTTATGTTGCTCATCAATCAAATAATTTTTAACACTATATTTATCATTCCACTGCAACAACATTTCATTACTCCTTAACCCAAGATATTTTAGAATAACATATTTATAATCAATAATACAAACAACATTCCCAAATCATACACCATCGGCACAAAAAAAACTTTTCATAAGAGAATCTTTAATAAATGGATTTCCTTGCAACAATACATAAAGTGCATTTTATCTTTAAGTGCCATTTAAATACCCATTCTGCCTAAAACAACATCTCTATTGCAATCTAGTGCTACGCACAACACAACAAATAGATTCACAAGCTTACAACTCAACGCTATAATGCCGTGCTGCATGGCAATTCACATTAATTGCGACAGGCATACCCGCAATATGCGTTGGATACCATTCAATATTTACACCAAATGCAGTAGTATTGCCACCTAGCCCTTGCGGTCCAACACCTGTTTTATTTGCAAGCTCCAATAACTCTTCTTCTAATGCGGCATATTTTGGATGCGGATTCTTAGAATCTATTGAGCGGATAGCAGCCTTTTTTGCTAAAATCGCAGCCTTTTCCATAGTCCCACCGATACCTACACCAAGCACCATAGGCGGACACGCATTTGGTCCAGCAAGTTTAACAGCCTCTAAAAACAAACTTTTTACACCCTCAAGTCCATCTGCTGGCACAAACATTTTTAATAAACTTTTATTCTCACTGCCAAAACCCTTTGGTGCAACCGTGATTTTAATCTTATCGCCCATAACCATTTCTGTATGCAAAACCGCAGGCGAGTTATCGGTTGTATTCTTGCGTTCAAAAACAGGCTCATTGACAACAGATTTTCTCAAATAACCATCTTTATACCCGCGTCTTACCCCTTCATTTATCGCATCGCTAAATAAACCACCAACAATATGCACATCCTGCCCAATCTCTGCAAAAACCACAGTCATACCAGTGTCTTGACAGATAGGCATCATATTTGTTTGTGCGATTTCACCATTCTTTATTAATGTGCCTAAAATGTTTTTACCAATGGCAGAAGTCTCAACTTCTTGTGCTTTCTTAAAAGCATTTTTTATATCTGGTGTCTGTACGCAACAAGCTTTAATGCAAAGCTCTTTAACGGCTTCTGAGATTGTTTCACATTGTATTTCACGCATGTCTTATAGCTCCTTTTGTATTCTAAGGTTTTGGGTTTGTGTATCATTTTGGCGATTAACCATGAGATTGTTGCATTCTATCCTTTTAGAGTTTAAAAAAAGTTTAATTACACAAAAATATTTAACTTTTATTTAAAAAACTTAACCTTTCTTAACAAGATTTGCTTGTTTCTATGTTAGAATCCACGCAGTAACTTAGCACATATTAAGCAACTCCACAATATAAAATTCCATTTTAAGGGTATTAATGATTAAGAAAATTTTTATATTCACGCTTCTATGTTGTAGCACTTTTATATATGCAGAATCTAGCTCTCAAAGTCCAGCTTCTAGCCTAGATTCTGTCAGCAAGAATATTGTCGGTGGTATCGCACTGTTTGTGAATGGTGATCCGATTACGCTACATGCGATTAAACAAGTAGAAAACGCATTGCATACAGACAGACTTCGTGCCACAGATATACTTGTAACAGAGAAGCTAAAAGAAGCTGAAATTAAGCGTTTAAAAATTGAAATAAATGATATGCAGCTAGATTCACAAATAGCACAAATCGCACAGCAAAATGGCATGAATCTAGATCAATTCTATGCGGCTATTATGCGAGAGGGTATGAGCTTAGTAGAATATCGCACAAAGCTAAAAGAGCAAATGTTAGCACAAGAACTCATGCGAAAGATACTCTTTTCTAGCAATGTCGGGCAAGAAGATGAGCTGCGTAAATACTACAACGAGCATTTAGACGAGTTTGTTATCCCTAAAGAAGTTGTGGGTGTAAAATTTGTAAGTCGCGGTAAAGAGATTCTAGAATCTTTTATGCAGCAAGGCATAGATAGTGCCATACCAGATTCCATAGCACACACTGAAGAGAAGCTAGAAATAGAGAGTTTGCCAACGCAGGTAGCTGATATTTTTCTAGCAACCAACGCAAAGTCTTTTACACAGGTATTTGAATCTGATAATGGCGATTTTGTTGCATTTTATATTAAAGAAAAAATATCAAACGAACAAGTAGATTTTGAAAAAGCAAAAAACTATATCGCACAAAAACTCATAGCAAACAACCAAGAAAAGATTCTAAGCGATTATTTTGAACGCGTAAGGAGCCGTTCAAAGATTGTTTTTGTCCGCTAATGAAAATCTTTATTATCGCTATTAAGCAGGGCTTAACACCGAATTTTATTGCATATATAACGGACTAACAATCCAGCATAACCCTATCTGTTGTAATAATTTTAGGCTTGACACCCTAAAACTATCATTAGACATATACAAGCCCTACATGAAAACAAAACTAGACCTTAACACATTAACACCATGTTAAAACAAATTTTGGCAATAAGACTCCATAAAGCCACGCCGCAAACATATAAAGTCAAATTTCATATTTTAATAGATTCTATCACTCTTGCATGTTTCTACGCATATTCTATGACTTCAACGCAATACATTCAATCTCTATTTTACTACCCTTTGGCAATTCTTTAACAGCAACCGTGCTACGAGCAGGCTTATGTGAAAAATATGTGGCATAAACTTCATTAAATTGCGTAAAATACGACATATCACTAAGATACACATTTGTTTTTATTACACTCTCTAAGCTACTTCCAGCCGCTTCTAATACTGCTTTTAAGTTCTTGCAAACTTGATGTGTCTGTGCTTCTATGTCAGAATCCAAAAATTCCCCATTTGGTAACAACGGAATCTGCCCAGAAGTAAAAATCAAATTATTTGCAACAATAGCCTGCGAATATGGTCCTATCGCCTGCGGTGCATTACTTGTGCTTACAATATCAAACTTTTTCATATTGTTCCTTTCTGTGTAATCTATAAAACGCTTATTCTAACACATTTTGACAAAAAAAAGGTTGTTGCAGACAATATAACATAGCAATATAGTATTTTTTAAAATGCCTTGACTTGTGTTTTTTTTTTTTTGTAAAATCCCGCCTTAATGTGTGTATGCACAAATAAATTAATTAAAGGAAAATAATGAGAAAAATATCATTGTCTATTGTATGTAGTGCTTTAGTATGTAGTAGTGTAGCTTTGGCAAATAATCCTGCTGAAAATGCAACAGATTTAAAAGGCATGAAATCTTTTGTTGGCTTTATGGTTGGGACATCGACTGAATTTCAAACTGGTTTATGGGGTGGATTAGAGTTTAACTTTATGGATAAGCTAGGCGTTAGGGTATATGCAAACATACTTTCAACTGCTATGCCAACCAGCTCAACTACATCTAGCGTAACATCTGAAGTGAATATGACTTTTAGTGGCAATGTAGATTTAATCTGTCGTCCAACGGATAAACTCGGCATATTTATAGGTTTTGGTTTGGGGGATATGCTAATAGGTTCAACCACAACAAACATAGGCACAACGACTTCTAATGTAGAAAACTACTTTGCAATGTTTGGAAACTTTGGTGTGCAGTATAATATTAATACAAACAACATTTTAGAGGTGAGTGCTATTTTAAGCTCAAAGTTTGAATTTACAACAATACTTAACACAAAGAGAGAGCCGCTCTACGCACCAAGAGTTTCTGTTTCAGATAACATCATGATGAAATACGCCTATAGATTCTAAGCGTATCTTAGGTTGTAATAAACCTTAATAACTTAGATAAGCACCAGGGGATCTATAAAAATCAACTAGTACAATGCCCTATTTGTTTAGCACATATTTTGTAAATCATGATAGATGCATTATGAAATCATGTTTCATTTACACAGGTTATAAAGCTATTTTGGTAAAAAACCTGCATAATTTGAGAATCTTGCATATCTAGAATCTACATGCCAAAAACTTCCAAAGTTTCTAAACACTAACCATTCATATCAACATTAAGATGCAGGTTTTCAAAAGCGTTTTTGTATCGCTGTATAAAGTCTGTATGAGCGTTAAACACACGCATACCATTGAGACGATTTGCATTAATGATAAAAGGTTCTGTGCTGATATTGCCACTTTTATTTTGCATGGAATCATCAAAAATCTTTTTTTCTTGCGGGTGCAAGTTTTTTGAGTTTTTCAGCTTTTCAAGGTCTGCCAACGGATAAAGCTTTTGGACTGCTAGCATTTTCTCTGTCTCTGTCATGCCCGCCGTAGCCCTTAGCCACGCTTGATACTCTTGATCGCTCATTAACTCTAAAATAGCTAATCCATAAGTCTGCCTTTTTGTCTCAAAGCCATTAGATTCTAAGAGTTGCTCCTCATTATGCTTTGCTGCAATGCTATTTTGCGTGCTAACCTCTCGCTTGATATAGTGCGTATTGGCATTATATAAGCCTAAGTTGTTATTCAGTTTGGTATCAATCATTTTCTCGTCCTCTTTAGAAAAATATTACACAAATGCGTTGCATATTACAAGCAAAAATAATTCCTAAATTTTTAGAATTTTTTAGGCTAATAAAGGCTTTTTGTTAATACTTTAAGGGGTATAATGTGTCTGCAAATTAACATGAAAAAAGGAAAATAACATGGGAATATATGATGATGAACTCGATAACTTTGATACAGAATCTGAAATGGATGAAGATTCACTAGATTATGATGATGATTATGACATGGATATGGATTACGCACAATATGATGATGACGATTATGAAAGCCCAGATTTAGACTATGATGAAGAATAAATTTCATAAAGGATAGATATGCCAGAAGTAAAGCAAAATGGAGTAAAGATAGCCTTAGTGCAGCAAAGTTATGTGTTTGATTTAGTGAAGAGTAAATGCGATGGGAGACTAGATTCTAAATCAACAAACCACGCAAACAAAACCACAAATTCTAGCAGTTGCTCTGTGGCTTTGACTAAATTAGATAGCAGGAATCATCTAAACGATAATGACTATCCCTCTAATTCGCTCAATCGTTCAAATTGCATAGACAAGGGCACAAATTTAGAGAATCTAGATTCTAAAATAACGCACCCTAAACCCTGCACCCACCCAGATTTGGTAGAGAATCTAGATTCTAAAAACCCCACAGCCCACTTAGGCATAGGTGAAAATCTAGAATCATGGCAAAAAGAACTCTCAAATAAAATGAAAGAAAAGACAAAACAAGCAATCATTGAAGCAAGTAAAAACGCAGAACTGATTCTGTTGCAAGAGCTACACACAACGCAGTATTTCTGTCAAAGCGAAGAGACGAAATATCTCGCATTCGCACAGGATTTTGATGAAAATGTTGTATTTTTTAGCACTATCGCTAAGGAATGCGGCGTTGTGCTTGTTACTTCACTTTTTGAGCAAAGGGCAAGGGGGCTTTATCACAACACAGCGGTTGTGTTTGAAAAAGATGGTAGCATAGCAGGAAAGTATAGGAAAATGCACATTCCAGATGACCCGCAGTTTTATGAGAAATTCTACTTTACCCCCGGAGATTTAGGCTTTAATCCCATTAAAACTAGTGTTGGGAATCTTGGTGTGCTTGTGTGCTGGGATCAGTGGTTTCCAGAGGCAGCAAGGATTATGGCGTTAAATGGTGCGGATATGCTGATTTATCCCACAGCGATTGGCTGGTTTGATGCAGATTGTGAAGCGGAGAAAAAGAGGCAGCTTGAGGCATGGCAGACAATACAAAGGGGACATGCTATTGCTAATGGACTCCCACTTGCAAGCATTAATCGCGTAGGCTTTGAGCCTAATCTTCGCACAGAAGGTGAGGGTATCCGCTTTTTTGGCAATAGCTTTGTATGCGGTCCGCAAGGCGAGATTCTAGCACAGGCAAGTAATGATAAAGATGAGATTCTATATGCTTTTATCGATTATGAGCGGACAAAATCCGTGCGAGACATCTGGCCCTTTTTCCGCGATAGACGCATAGAGCATTATCAGCCACTTTTAAAGCTATATGGCAAGTGAAATATTTTTGAAATATAGGGTTATTTATTAGATTCTATAACATTCTAGATTCTATAATTTAAAGAATATTTTATGCTTTTATTTCGCAATCTTTAGTTTTATTGCTATTTTTTTAAGGCATAAAGACTAAAGATATATTTCTACATAAAGGATAAAGATATGAAAAAGTTGGTATTGGCTGGTTTGTTAAGCGTTGGTGTAGCTTCTATGGCGTTTGCTGATGAAAACGATATTAGAATTTATAAGAATATGGCAAAACAAGCAGATGCACTGATTAAGGTATGTAATACACAAAGTTGTAAAAACTTCATTGCAGAGATAAAAGAAGCAAACACATGGCTTGAAAAGGCAGAACCATACAGAGATAAAGACGATGAGAAGTCTAAAACAAAAGATAAGTATTATACCAGTAATGCGATACAAGTAATGAAAAAAGCATGTGTTAGTTTTAAAAAGCTAGATACTAAAGATACAAATGCTTTAGCTAAAAAAATAGATTATGAAGAAGTGGAAGACAGCATAATGAAAACTTGCCCCATGATTGAAAGTGGCTTTGCTGATTTACTAATGGGGATTGGTTCAGCAACAACAGGAAAATAACCCCTCCCACAAACTTCACTTAAAATAAGGCTTAATTTATATCTATACGATTAAGCTTTATTCACCCTTTTTATTTTATTATTTTCTTTATTTTTAGTTTTATCCAATAAAGCTAAACTTCTAGATTCTTAATTCTTGTCATTTTTGCAAGTATAATCATTGGCTTCATTCAATGAGAACTTTGAAAAAAGCAAAAAACCTAGCCCAGATTCTGTATTTTAGAATTTAAGCTTTGATGAGTTTAGATTTTATATTTTTAGATACTTCACTCAAAGATTTAAACATGACAAATATTTGCAGTTAGATAAATATTTTCAGCATGACATTGCTAAATTTTAGAATCTTTTATTATCCACACTCGAATCTATCTATTAAGATTCCATAAAAATAACATTACTCTAAAATAATGCTATAATCTATAAAAAAACGCAAGGAAAGGATAAAGCATGTTGATAAAGTTTAATGGGATTACGCCTAGTGTTGGTAAAGATGTGTTGATATGTGAGGGGGCAAAGGTTATTGGCGAGGTAAGCATTGGCGATAACGCGTCAATTTGGTATAATTGCGTGTTGCGTGGAGATGTAAATTACATTAAAATCGGTAAAAATACGAATATACAAGATTTGACTATGATCCATGTATGGCACAGAGAAGAGGGCGAGGCTGAAAGTGGCTATCCTGCAATTATTGGTGATAATGTTACCATAGGACACAGCTGCGTTATCCATGCGTGTCATATTGAGGATAATTGCCTTATTGGCATGGGTAGCATTGTGATGGATGGTGCTAGGATTGGTAGAGATTCTATCGTTGGGGCGGGAGCAGTCGTTACAAAAGGTAAAAAGTTTCCGCCAAAATCACTCATTCTTGGGAATCCAGCGAAATTTGTGCGAGAACTTAGTGAAGAAGAGATAGAAGAAATAGCAAATTCAGCCATTCGCTATGTGGAGTTTAAGAATCAATATATGTGAGTTATGAAGTAAATTGTGCGTAGATTCTAAAGTTGGCATACCTTTTGCTTTTACTATCTCAAATTTAAACTAAGGATAGTTAGCATGATGAGATCACTCTATACTGCGACAACAGGAATGTTAGGGCAGCAGTTACAAATCGACACGACTTCAAACAACATTGCGAATGTGAATACGGTGGGCTTTAAGCGACAAAGAGCGGAGTTTAACGACTTGTTTTACCAAACATTGCAGTTTGCAGGCACACAGACAAGCGAAACTACACTAACGCCAACAGGTATTGAAGTGGGTGTGGGTGTGAGAACGGGAGCGATTAATAGAATCTACTCTCAAGGCAGTCCAAAAGAGACAGAAAATCCGCTTGATGTAGCGATTATGGGTAAAGGATTTTTTCCCATACAGCTTCCAGATGGCAATATCGCTTATACGCGAAGTGGGAATTTTAAGCTTGATGATCAGGGCAATATCGTTACTTCAGAGGGCTATCTAGTCCAGCCACAAATCACAGTGCCACCAGAAGCACAAAGCATAAGTATCGGTGCAGATGGCACTGTGAGTGTTACACTTGGTAACAATGGACAGGCGGAAGTTTTAGGGCAGATTCAGCTTGTGAATTTTGTGAATCCAGCCGGTTTGCATGGCTTAGGCGATAATCTCTATATAAATACAAACGCGAGCGGTGAGCCAATAGAGGGCATAGCTGGACAAGATGGCTTGGGACAAATTCGTGCAGGATTTTTAGAGTTAAGCAATGTGCGTTTAGTGTCTGAAATGACTGATCTAATCACAGGGCAAAGAGCGTATGAAGCAAACTCAAAAAGCATTCAAACAGCAGATTCCATGCTACAAACCGTTAATGGCTTAAAACGATAGGTTAGATAAAGTTTAATTTATTTTTAAAGCCTGTGTTATGATGGCAGGGCTAGATTCTATAGAATCTATGGGGATTTGGGGCGTGATGTATTATAGGGTTAGCCATTTTTACCTTAAATATTTCACATTGAATCTACCGGTTTTATGAAATTTACAACACTAGATTTGTTGTTGTAACCATTTTTTGCTATTGATTTCTAAATCCAATAAAACATAGCTTGAGAATATTGAAACCAATATAGTTAAAAACTAGATTTTTTCATTTTTTAAGAAATTTTGTTTTGGATTATATAGAAAAATCCTTTCTAGATTCCATAATGCTAGATTTTATCTGTTGTTAAACATTAATAGAATCTAAAATTTAACAATGAAACGCCAAATCATTTTGGAATGCTTGTTGATATTGCATTGCTATGTAAAAATAAGATTCTTGGTTTTCAAATATTATATTTTGCTTATTTTATAAATCGTTTGGTATTCTTGTTTTTCTTTTGTGGTTTTATGTTTAAGTGTTTTTTGGATTCTTTAGATAAGGATTTGTGTTTGTTTTAAGCATAGATTCTATATGTTTATATAGTTTATTGCTCTTTGAGAGAATGTCGTATGCACCTTTGTTTTCCGCATTATCTTTAAGCTCAATATTAAATGGGTCTTCTAGCTGTCTGCCTATCTCTTTTAGCTCTATATGCCAAATAAGATTCATAATATTGGCTTTATGCTTTTTCATTTTTGTGAAAAGATAGATATGTTGCGTGTTGTCTATAAGAAGTTGGTCAATGAGATTTTGTGCCTTATAGAGATGTTTTTTAAATTTTTTCAAATTCTTTTCTTGTGCGGCTAACTCAAATTTTCTTTGTATATATAAAAAGTGATAATATTCTATATAAGCTTTTATGTGTGAATGCTCTAGATGTGGTTGTAGTTTTTCTGTAATTTCCTTGTTCTTGTTTTTATCTCGGCTGTTATTGCTCTTGCATATAGATTCTAAAACTTCAAAGGCTTGTTGATATTGTTTTTGCAAGTCCTTTGGACTATCTAAAAAATGTAATCTTGCCTCGATAAATTTATATCCTTGCAATGTGAGATAAAGCATTGCTATATCGTAATCCCAAGATTCTAATTTTTTAAGTTCATCTATACCGCTATTCACTTGTCGGCAAATGCTTTTATTGGCTTTGCTTATGTTGTTAACTTTATTCGCCGAATTAAATCTTATAAAATCTAAATCATTTTCATACCAAAGCGCTAATTTTAACAATATATCTTTTTTATTGTGAGAGGCATAACTCTTAATACTTTCATTGTATTTATACTTCCTATAACCAATGCTTTCTTTCCTTATTAAGTGAGAAAATATATCAAATATAAGACTTATTTTATTAATATTTGGATTAGATAGATAAATATCTGCTTCATCTACACTTCTAGCAATATATCCTACATAAGTATTAATATTTGTTTTATATCTTAAAATAAACCACGATAGGAATCTTGAATTTTTGATAATAGAATTTCGAACACTATTTTTGATGTTGTTAAATCTGCCATGATAATGTAAAGAAACCAAAGAGGCTTTTTCTTGGCTATATCTTAACAAGCTATTGCTAATGTATTGTGATACATACTTTTTATACGAATCAAAAGTTCTTTCTAACACCTTTTGAGCCTGTTCCTGTGTAAGTGAAAAATTAAACACTCTATTTTGTAAATAACCTTTTACTATCTTTGGGTCTGTAAAACCTGTCTTATTAGCTCTATATTTTTCTATAATTTCATAAAAAGTTAATTCTTCATCTCCTATTTTAAGTTTTTTAGAATCATCCGGTAAATATCCTTCTAAAAGTAACTTTGGATTACTTCCCGTCTTTAAATCAAGTCCATAACCAATGGTTACATTTTTCGCAATATGTATAGCATTTTCTTGTTTATAATTTAGATTTTCAAAGGCAATAAGAAGTCTTGTGCACTCTTTTTTATAATCATTTTCATTTAATTCTTTAATATCATAAAGCATTGATTATTCCTTATGATATAAGCTATTTATACTAATTTCTGTCCCAGCTCCACAGCCCATATAGCAATCTTTGGGTTTTTGCTCTGTGATTAAAATCCCGTTTTTATTAAGCTCCAAATTCAATCTGCATTTTTCTTCCCCATCATAATACGCAATGGCTTTATTATTATTTTTGATTTCAAGCTTCATTGCAACTTCTTCGCAGATATGCATATCATTAAACTCACTTTTATTTAGGATAGCCTCATATTTGATTTCGCAAATATTATTTGTATCGCATTTTTGTATTTTAAACCATCCAAAATAAAGATTTTGTTGCAATTCATAAGTCCCAAGCCACACATTGCCTGTGTGTGCTGTGTAATTTTGTAGTTCTTTGATTCTATGTTGCAAAAGCTCTTTTAGGCATTCTTTGGATTCGCATTGATTTAGGGCTTGAAGCCATAATCGTTGTGATGTTAAAAGCTCTTGTTTGTTGTCTTTGCTTAGATTTTTTTGCAGCTGCTTGTATTGCTTTGCCGTATCAGAATCTAATCGCTGCAACTCTCCACTTTTATCATTGCAAATAATCTTTTCTGCCTTTGTGGTAGCTTTAGCGCAATTAAAGCTTGGCTTTGCCTCACTGCTTGATTGTGTGTTAAGCATTTGAGGCACAAAGAGAGCCAATGCTATGTTTAGTATCAATATTTTACTCATTTTGAAAATCTCGCTTTGTGTAGTCTCTTTAGAATAAATGCGTATTGTAGCATTTTTATCAAACGCTCACAGATTCTATTCACTCTTAATCTCTCCACCTTTAACGATGAGTCCCTTAGAATCTATCACGACTTCTACACCACCAGCTTTTATTATTACAGAATCTGAAGTAGCAGTTATGGTAGTCTCACCTATGTTGAAGTTTAGGCTATTGCCTGTTTGTATAGAGCAATCACTTTGTAATTCTAGCGTAGCATTGCCTGCTTGTAAAGAATATTGTTCCTCTACATTGTTTTGCATAGATTTAGCATTGGTGGCAAGATTTTCTTTTACATTGGTAGAGAAATTTTGTTGAATATCAAGCAACATTTCTTGTTGTATGCTTTGTGTCAATGATTTCTCAACATACATTTGAGATTCTCCTTTGATAATCATCTGCGAATCTTTCTCAATAGTAGTGTTGTTATTCCCCCCAACCTCCACGCTCCTATCTCCCCCAACAACCTCACTACTATCCTTAGCTAC
>NZ_FZMS01000055.1 GCF_900198365.1 Helicobacter bilis
TATAGGTGATAGTAACAACACTTATTTCCAACAATAAGTGCAACAAGACTCTTTTGCCAATCTCAATCAAATGAAAGATTATTCAAGCCTACATAAAATTTTCATTGATACTGAATTCATACCGCTTGTAGTTGCATATTCAAGATAATTAACAAACACTCATTATTAATTTATCTTATTAAGAGTAATATTTCTCGCAACACGATTTTCTTTCGATGATTGAAAATTATAAAATCAAACTTCATATTTAATACTGCTCACAAAATCATGAAGAACCAAATAAACCTAATATATAATGCTATATATAAAGACATAGAAATCACTGAGTTTGAAAAAAACTTGTGTAGAAATTGTGTGGATTAGATTATGGAAAGTATGAACTATTTCCTAGCCACACTCCAAATAAATAAAAGCTTTTGTGAAATAACACTCTTGAGACTAAAGATTAAGCATCCTGAAAATCACGCAAGGTTTCAAGATTTAATCGCATCTCTTCAATCATATTATTGATTGTTTCTGAGTTTTTCGCGCTCTTAGATTCTAGCTTTTCAAAGTGGCTTTCAAGCTCATCTAATGAATCTTGAATCTGCTCTATAATCGTAGAAATATCTTCTTTTACAATGTCATCCATCGCTGTCTCCTTAAAATAAAATTAAATTAAACCCACTAGAGATTTTGCCCTATCATAAGTGCTTTGGGCTAGGTCTCTAATGTATGTTTCATCACGCGTGATTATACCATTAATATAAGTTTTTTCCTGCATGAATTGATGATATTTTTGTTGTATTGGCTCTAATTCTGCAAAAATGGCTTCAGCAAGTGCGATCTTAAACTCGCCATAGCCCTTAAAACTATTTTCAATCTCATTGCGACTTTTACCTGTGATACATTCATAAATACACAAGAGATTATAAAGCCCTACCCTTTCCTTATCAAACACAATCTCATTAAAGCTATCTGTGGTAGCTTTTTTGACTTTTTTTATAATGCTATCTTTAGAATCAAGCAGATTTATCGCACTATATTCACCTTTATTTGACTTACTCATCTTTACACTTGGATCATCAAGCGACATGATTCTAGCACCAACCTCTGCGATTAAGGGCTCTGGCACTTTAAAGCACTCTCCATAACGTTCATTAAACCTCATGGCAACATTTCTTGTAAGCTCTAAATGCTGCTTTTGGTCTTCTCCAACTGGCACAAAATCACTTTGATACAATAAAATATCAGCCGCCATTAACGCTGGATAATTAAAAAGTCCGACATTTATATTTTGCGGATTTTTCTGTGATTTATCTTTAAATTGAGTCATGCGACTCATCTCACCCATACCGATGTTGCAATCTAGAATCCACGCAAGCGCACCATGATAGTCAATTCTACTTTGCACAAACAGCTTTGTATTCTCGCTTGTAAGCCCACATGCAAGCAGCATAGCAAAAAGTTCTATAGTATTTTGCTGCAAAACCTTTGGGTCTTGGTGTATCGTTATAGCATGAGTATTTACAACACAATAGATATTTTCATATTCTGCTTGATTTTTTACCCATTGCTTGATAGCACCAAGATAATTACCTAAATGCAGACTGCCTGTTGGCTGGATACCTGAAAATGCTCTTTTTTTCATATTCGCATTATGCCCTTTTGTTAGCTACTTTCTGTAAAATATGGTTTCGACCTTTTAATATATAGCAGATTCCAAACTGCGATAAATATTTGCTTATTAATTTTGAGTTTGTTATTCTATCATTTTCTGCGATAAATACCACAAACTTTTGCGATTTTTTCTCTATTTTCTCTAAATCGATAGCATGAATATCCCATAGATTCCTTAAGGTTGTGAGTTTTTCAAATTGTGTAAAAACTCTACATTCCTTGTTATTATGAGAATCTAAGCACATTATATCGTCTGTTATGTGAAATCCAAGTTGCTTGCACAGCGTAGTATGATATTTTAGCTTGTCCTTTTTATATGAATGGATACATGCTTTTTTAAACAGATTCCATAATGTGTAAATATTAATATGAGAAAATTCTTTGGCAAAAGGCTCAAAGCTTACATGGGTTATGATTTGTGTATTGTTTTTAGAATCTAGATTCTCTACATTTCGCTTAAAAGATGTAATCAAATCAGAATCTAAACCCGCGATATTTAACACAGAATTGTTGGAAATATAATGTGCATAAAGTAGTGGTGATAAGAGAATAACCCTGCCAACCCTTTGTTTATTAGCAATCCTTTGCATAGCATATTGCAAAGCAGACAATGCCCCAGAGCTAAAACCTATAATGTCATAATGATTTGGCACATAACCAAAATCATGTAAAAGCAACTCAAATAAAGCATAATCACCATACAAACCAAAACCACTAAAATATCGCATAACATTCTCATAAATTTATAAAATCAAAACCAAATTGTATATATTTTCTGACAAGTTCTTTATAACAATACAAAATAAGTTATAACTCATACTTTAAGCATATTGACACATTGAGAGTAAAAATTTATTAGAATCTGCTATAATTTAGCCCATTTAGTTGAAATTAAAATAATAAGGAATGATTATGCTGATTTTAGACAAAAATTTTCAAGTAGTTGGTGGGATTGGTGTATGTTGCTCTGAAAGGGGTGATGATGTGCTTATTAAATGCACGAAACATGTAAGAAACTCTGGCATTACATCGCAAGTGATCTATCTAAAAGCAGAAACTCCAAGCGATAGAAAATGGCTTTGCGGTAATAGTGAAAAATTTTATTATAATGGCGTAAGTATCACGGAGATAGATGAAGATGACTTTATCTAAACTCTAGTTTGCAATTGGTTAAATGAAACTTTTATCTCTTTTATTGAAGTAAGTTGTAAGATTTAATCTGCGTATAGTTTGCCTTTTTACACACAATGCCTATTTGTTCTTTATTTACAAATTTTTAGGATATATTGTCTTTGGTGTATAGACATGGGCAATTCTACAAAGTTATGTCGTTACAAATACTTCTAGTCAAAGATTGAATAAAGGATTCTAAACAGCTAATAACATATATCATCAAAAATCTTTATCTATAAATACTTATTTCGATAAGCTAGAGTAAAACTCTAGCTTTTTTATGGTAGCATTACAGAAAAAATTAGTAGCTGTGGATTCTAGTAATGATTATTTTTGGGAAACAATGTTTTGAATATGTGATACATCATGCACCTACGCATATTCAAGAGATTTATTTAGCAAAAGATATAGAAAAGCCTTTGTTTGCTAAACTAAAAAGGCTAAATGTGCCAATCCTTAGGATAGATAATAAAAAGGCACAAAGTCTTGCACGGGGGAAAAATCATCAAGGTGTATTTGCAAAAATCAAGCCCATCGAGCAAACTCCATTTAAAGCCTTGCTTGATTTCTCAAGCCTAGTTGTATTATGCGGCATGAGTGATATTGGAAATATTGGGGCTATTGTGAGAACTGCCTATGCACTTGGCATTGGTGGGATTGTAATCAGTGATAGAGACACTTTAAACACGCAGGCATTAGAGGGGATTTTTAGATCAAGCAGTGGGGCATTACTCAATATGCCTTTTTCTTTTCATAAATCAAGCCTTAGTGTTGCCAATGAAGCAAAAATGAAACAATTTACACTCATTGGAGCAGGTAAAAATAATAAAAATATTTTAGAATCTACACCCAAGAAATGGGCTATTTTTATCGGCAGGGAAGATACAGGGCTACCACAAAAGCTATTAAATAAGCTTGATTGCACCTTGCATATTGCTATGTGTAATGGCTTTGATTCTCTAAATGCAAGCGTTGCAGCAGGAATACTCATTGATAGAATCCAACATATAAAAAAGGAATATTATGGCTGATTTTGACAAACTAAAACAAATGGATATAGAAGAAATTCATCGTAAAACAAGGATTACGCTAGTAAGACTACATGATATTTTGGATAAAAAATTTGATGATATTGATCCAACTAGAGCACATGGCTTTATGAAGATTCTAGAGCGTGAATTGCAACTTGACTTAAGCGAATGGGTAAAGGAATATGATGAATATAAGCAAATAAATACTCAAAAAGATCCTAATGTTTTAGAATCTGATACCATGCAAACAGAAAAACTACAACCAGATTCTACTAACACAAAAATAAGTAGCCCGCAAGCTTCCAAACAAGATTCTTCTAGACAAGATTTTGGAAATAAAGATTCTAAACGAGAAAATACAGATAAAGAGAATCCTATAAACACACAACAAGTAGAACCTCCAAAATCAAAACAACAAACAACAAACAATAAGCAGCAACTAAGCAGTATGAATATAGAAATCAGCATGCCAAAGCAACAAGTATCCTATAAGACGCTGATTATTGCAGTATCTAGCGTTAGCGTTGTGCTACTTGTCGCTTTTGGAATCTACTTTGTGGGTTCTAATAATACGCAGGCAAGTCATGTAGCAGAACAAAACAACACACAAAAAAGAATTGTTGAAAAGGATATAAAACAAACTTATCCTACAATCTCTCTTTATGACGCATTAAATGATAATGAAGAGAAAAGAGAGCAAATAGCCACAAAAAACAATGAAGCAAAAAATATAGACCAAACACTAGGAAAAGATTCTAAAGAACAAGACATAAGAGAAGATTCTAAAATAGCTCAACAAGAAGTAAAACAAGATAGTAAAAATACAAAAGAAATAACCCTTACAATCACACCGAAGCAAGATGTATGGTTTGCATGGGTGGATACTATCACAAAAGTGCGTGGAGAAAAATACACAAAGAAAACACCTATTACCCTTACGATTAAAAATCCTACGATATTTCATTTTGGCTATGCAGTCTTAAGCATAGAAGCAAATGGACAAACCTTTGAATACAATCAAAGAGGGGTAACCTACATGCTATATGATAAAGAAAGCGGCATGAAACTCATAACACAAAAAGAATACAAAGCATTAGGGGGCAAATAATGAATATATTTAGAATCTGTATAACCGCATTGCTACTTTGTAATATGCTTATCGCAAGTGAATTGCAACAAAAAGTGCAAAAACTAATGACAAAAAATAGCTATCAAGCAAATGAGAAATTTATAAAAAAAATCTTTGCCAATGAAAAGGCGTTCTATCAAGGCGGTAATCTTAATGTAGTTAAGGTGCTTAGTGCATTAAAAAGCAATGGCTTACTCTCTCTCAAGCTTGCAAAGCCTAGCAATGTATCTGTTACCTTCCGCCTTAACGCACAAAAGCAGACTGATAGAGAGCCTAGCTTTACTTTCCTTGCGTATAGTGCAAGTAATATTTTAAGCAGTATTGGCTACTCATATTTTTATGTAACCGAAGCAACAAAAGAAGATGAAAAAATAAAACTCACATACACGCTAAATGCAGAATCTAGTGTCGATCCAATCGTTATGGCTACAAATCTAACTAAGCGGGGCTATGCAATCATTGATGTCAATCGCTACTCCGCTACACACTGGATATATGATATAAGCTTATTAAACTCAAATATCGCAGCAGCAAAAGTCCTTGCAAAAGGCACAAATACGCTTACACAAATTAATGGCAAATACTGGCTTACAGCCATAACCACAGGCACAATCCAAATCACACCAAAAGACAACACAGAAGCATGGTATCCAAAAATCCTTATTTTTGACAACGCTATGAATCCACTTGATGCGATTATGCTTACAGATTCTAAAACAACATACAAGATAGACTTGCCACAATCAGCAAGACACATTCTTATCACAGATAACTATAATGCGACAATATTGCGTAATGGGATAGAGGTTAATCATGTGCCAAAATGATGCCTACAAACCTTATATACCTTTAGAATTTTATGATTTTTAGGATTTAGTGATGAATAGAGAAGGTGTATTAGCAGATACAACAAAAGATTTACTTTTATCCATTAAGTGTTTATGTGCTTCATTTAGCACAAGCACAAAAGATTCTAAATCTCATAAAACCTATATAGAATCTAATAGACACGCAATATGGAATACAGATAATAAGAATCTAGATTCCAAAATTTATACCTCAAATCCCCTAACCCACCCAGATTTGACACAGAATCTAGATTCTAAACCAACCGCTTGTCATACTGAGGCGTTAGCCGAAGTATCTAATGTAAAAACTAAACAAGATTTTTCGCCTATGGCTCAAAATGACAAGATTCTAGAATCTACACGCAATCACTTTTGCTTACAAAATATCAATATAGAAATAAAGCAAGGGCAGATTCTAGGACTTGCGGGTGAGAGTGGAAGTGGTAAAAGCTTGCTTGCAAGAATTATAATGGGACTTGAACCAAATATCAACATACACAAAGGTGAGATAAGATTCTGTAATTATGATTTATTGCAATTACAAAAAGAGAGAAAATCCAAAACCATAACAACGCAAAATCTCTCAATGCAACATATTTTGGGCAAAGAAATCTCATACATACCACAAGACCCGCTAAGCTCACTCAACCCACTCCATAAGGTATATAAACAAATTGAAGAAACACTTATCATACATAATCTTATGAGAGATTCTAAACAAAGAAAAGCACATATAGAATCTATTTGTAATGAAGTTGGGCTTGATTGCAGCCTACTTGCTCGTTATCCACATGAGCTAAGTGGCGGTCAAAGACAAAGGGTGGCAATCTCTCTAGCCCTTGTTGCAAATCCAAAGCTAATCATCTGTGATGAGCCTACAACCGCCCTTGATATGTCCCTAAGTATGCAGGTGATAAACTTGCTGAAACAAATTGCAACAAAACACCGCGTTGCAATGCTTTTTATCACACATGATTTAGGCATTTTACGCGCTCTTTGTGATACCTATATCATTATGCAAAACGGACGCATTATAGAAACTCTCACACTTTATTCTACACCAAAACACAGCTACACGCAAAAGCTTTTTCAAGCAAACTTTCTTGAAACAAAACAATACAACACCACGCAAACACCAACTATAATGCAGCTAAAAGATTTTAGTGTAGGCGTTAAAAAAAGTAAATACTTTCGCAAAAAACTATCTATAATTACAAAAAATATCAATCTCACCTTGCAAGAAGGTAAAACTTTGGGTATTACAGGGGAAAGCGGTAGTGGTAAAAGTTCCTTAGCAAAAGGTATATTACATCTCATGGATACACAAGGCATAGATTCATATTTTAATCAGACTTTATCTTACAATGGAAAAGTTGATAAAAGGTATTTAAAAGAAATGCGAAAAAACATGCAAGTCGTTTTTCAAGATTCTATGAGTTCTCTTAATCCAAGATTTCGTGTAAAAGATTTAGTGAGCGAGGGGCTAAAATTGCAAAAAAAGAGTGATGAATCTATTATGCAAGAGATTGAAAAAATCTTTAATGTGCTAGATTTGGATAGAAGTTTGCTTACTCGTTATCCAAGTGAGCTAAGTGGCGGTCAAAGGCAAAGAGTAGCAATTGCTCGTTCTATGGTGCTAAATCCAAAGATTCTGATCCTTGATGAGCCTACAAGTGCACTTGATAAATTCGTGCAGAAAAATACGCTAAAACTCTTGCATGATGTGCAAAAAGCTTATAATGTGAGCTATATACTCATCACGCATGATTTAGGCGTTGTTGCAAATTTATGCGATAATGTAGCAGTCATATTTCAAGGTAAAATTGTCGAATATGGACATACACAAGCTATAATGTCAAATCCAAAACATGACTACACAAAAAAGATGGTATCTATATACCAAGATTTTTATATCGCTTAAATCTATTTGAAGGAGATAGTATGGCAAAGAATTTAGCATTGTTTATTGATTGTGATAGACTCGAAGCGGCGTTTATGACACTTATTTTTGATTATTTGCAAAATGAGGGTTACAATATTTGTGTAAAACGCGCATATATCACAAAAGACAATCTGGACTTATGGTATAGTCAGCTTGATAGACATTATTTTAGAATCTCAATAGGCAATAGTCAAGCAAACAATAATATGCGTTTAAGTGTAGATGTATCAAAAGCACTTTATTCTGGCAACTACGATAGCATTGCAATCGCGTCAAACTATCGTGAGTTTGGCGTTTTAGCAAGTGAAGTGAGAACAAAAGGGCTAGAAGCTTTATGCTTTTATCAGTTTTCAAAAGGCAATGAAGCGTTTTTGAAACGAGCCTATAATATCATCTACAACCTAGAGCCAAAAAATGTGAGCGAGCAAAGTAGCGAGATGACATCAACAGGTGATATGCTTGATATATTCGCATCAGCACTTGAGGGCTTAGACACTCAAACACTTGGAGAAAAAATAGGCGATCAAACCACTTCAACAAAAACCACTACGAGAAGACCTAGAGCTACCAAAAGCACAAAGATTACAAGCACAAAAGCAACAACCGCAAAGAAGAAGTAATTACAAAATAAAATAACCATAATGTGCTTAGTGTATATAAAGGAACGACTTTATATACAAAGTGTTTTTATGTAAGACAAGGCATGTATTAGGCAGATAGATTTAGCATTTTTAGAGTGAAGCAATGAAACAAAGTCTTACCAAAGCTATTATAGTAATTTTGCTATTTTTTGTATCCTAACCTTACTTTATCAAATAAGCATTGCGACAGAAAGGGGGCAAGAATATCCCATAGACTTAAGCTTAAAAGGTAGGGTAGCAAAGATTGTCGTGCATAAACAAAAAAAGAATATTAGAACTCTACGATGATAAAAATAAGCTATTAAAAAGTTATCCGCATATCGCATTGGGTAAAAATCCGCAAGGACACAAAGAGTTTGAAGGTGATAGTAAAACGCCTGAAGGCTTGTATTATATTGATTCTAAAAACCCAAAATCCCGCTATTTTCTCAATCTTGGCATTAGTTATCCAAATAAGCTAGATATTGCCAATGCTAAAAAACACAATAAAAATGCGGGTGGCGATATCAAGATTCACGGATTACCAAATGGCATGAATATTGCAAAAGATCTTTTTAAACAATATGGCGATTGGACTGATGGTTGTATAGCCCTTGATAATGCAAGCATGAAAGAATTATATGAAGTGATTAGTATCAACACACCCATTTATATATTACCTTGAAGATAAAAACAGCAAAATATACCCGCCTAGTTTTTCTTAACTTTTCAAAGTCTTTTAAAAGTTGTAATAATCCTACTTTTTGAATCATTTTGTAATTTTTATGATAATATTAGAAACTTACAAAAGGGATTATAATGAAGTTTTATAAGAATCTCTCACTTAAATCAAAATTCCTAAGCCTTGTTATCGGCTTTTTTATAGCATTTGTCATTTTTTTGGTGCTGACAATACTAGGAGAAGAAAAGTCCTCCAAAGCTACACAAGAACAAATCATCGCAATGTTACAGCAAGAGATTGAAGCAAAAATCAAGCTTAGCACAGATTCTATGGCGAGTGCGCTTGGTGAGCTTGTCAAGGGATTGGATGAAAATGAGCAGATACAAATCATTTCTAAAGCCATTAGCAAGATGTATTTTGAAGATGATAAATCAAGCTATTATTTTGTGTATAAAGAAGGAGTTGCTTTAGCATATCCACATCAAACAGACATTATAGGCAAGTCTTTGTGGGATACAAAGGACATTAATGGCACTTATTTCATAAGGGATCTTTTTGAGAGCGCAAAAGATGAGAGCAAAAGGGGTAAATTTGTCTATTATGTTTTCCCTAAGCCCCTGCCAGATGGAAAGTTTGTTGATGTACAAAAAGTATCTTATGCACAGCTTATCCCCAACACCGCAAATATTTGGATTGGCACAGGCGTGTATATTGACACACTAGATTCCCACACACACGCTACTTCACAGGGGATTTTGAGTAATATCTCTCAAACGATATACAGCAATATCGCCATTTCAATGGTGGCGTTTTTGCTTATCTTTTTCCCATCAATGTGGCTATTTTACAGCACCCATTTGCGTGGAATCTTAAACTTACAGCACAATGTCTTTGCCTTTTTTGCTTATCTTAACCACGAGAGCAAAACAATGGATTCTATCCCACTAGATTCTAAAGATGAGATCGGTCGTATGGCAAAGGCGATTGATGAGAATGTCAAACGCACACAAGATGGGCTAGAAAAAGATTCTAACCTTGTGCGTGATGTGCTAGGTGTCGTAGAGGAGGCAAAGCAGGGGCGATTTGGCTCTGTGATAGAAAATACAAGCCTAAATCCGCAAATCAATGAGCTAAAAGATGCGATAAATCAAATGTCGCACACGCTTTTAAATCTTGTCGGCGAGAATCTCAAAAATACCGCAAGAGTGTTTGAAGCTTATAAAAATAATGACTTTACTGACAGGATAGAAAACCCTAGAGGGCTTGAAAATGCCGTAAATAGCTTAGGGGATTCTATGGTGAGTATGCTTTCAGTCTCTAAAAACTATGCCAACGAACTTGAAGTAAAATCTAAAGAATTAGAATCTTCTGTGCTTGAGCTTACAGAGAGTGCCAACACTCAAAGTGCATCATTGGCACAAACTGCCACTCTCACAGAAGAGATTGCCCAATCTATGCAAAATGTGAGTGATCGCACAAATGAAGTCATCGCACAAAGCGAAGATATTAAAAATGTCATCGGCATTATTAGAGATATTGCAGATCAAACAAATCTTTTGGCTTTGAATGCTGCCATTGAAGCCGCAAGGGCAGGAGAGCACGGCAGGGGTTTTGCGGTTATTGCTGATGAGGTAAGAAAGCTTGCCGAACGCACACAAAGAAGTTTGGGTGAAATTGAAGCAAATACAAATCTTTTGGTGCAGAGTATCAACGATATGGCAGAATCCATTAAAGAACAAGCACAAGGTGTCAATCAAATCAATGATACTATCTCGCAACTTGAAGACATCACGCAGCAAAATGTAAAAATTGCCAATCATTCACGCGATATAAGCACCGCACTAGATAATGTCGCAGTAAAAATTTTAGACGATGTGAATAGTAAGAAGTTTTAAGGTAGCTATTAGAGTCTCGTTGTGCTGACATAAAAAAACATTTTTTTGGAGTTTTGCAAAAAAAAGACTGGTCCTAATAAATGATTCTGCTTTTATTAAATCTTTTAATTCATCTTTATATCGATTGTGCATAAGTCTGTATATTTCTAGTTTTATTGCCACCCATATTAAAATACTTATGTTAAAGGGTGTTGTGCCAAGTAAGATAATAGCTACAAGTTGCAAGGTTTGATATTCTTGCAGGGCATCACTTTTAAACATAGCAGAAACGCTTAAAATAACAACTAAGCTAACGAAAAACTGCATTAAAGCGCAAAAGCTTAAAAACTTCCACTTCACACCCTTTTCATTAACAAAGAATTCTACACCTCGACTCATATATTCCATAGCATAGAATATACTTATGCTTAAGAATGGAAGTATAAAGAATTGATAATAATCATAAATAATATTTCCGATTGTTCTTAGCATTTTGCTTTTTATCCTTAATGGTTTATTTGTGTTTCTGACTTTGAAAAAGTAAAAACATCTCTTTTTATACACATATTTGAAAAGGCTTCGCCCTTGTGGGTATAAAATAGTTTATTGTATTGCATTATATTTATTTTTTATAATTGAATTAAAGGGGTTATTTTGTTGGATATGTATAAGGGCAGGATAAAACTTGATTGCTTGAAGTAGTGTAGGCTTGTGGCAAAATACTTTTTTGTAAATGTTTTATTTTAATTTTTGATTTCTTATCTACAAAATCATACTCATTCGCTTTTCTACCATAAGGGATAACTATATGAATTTTAATGCCTTTTTCTTGGGCAATTTTTAGTGGTGGGATTAAGTCGGTATCGCCGCTTATAAGTTGAATAATATCAGGCGGCTTATCTTGATACATATCATTAATAATATGAGTGGCTATATTGACATCGGTCTGCTTTTCTTCGTGCTTTTTTATTTCCTGCTTACAATTATGGCAAAAGACTCTTTTTAGCTTAAAATGCCCCATAATCACTTCTACACGTAAATCTTGCAGGATAGCTACATAATTTTTATGTCTTATGTATGATTGTGATTTCCACTTTGGGTATGCGGTAAAAAATTTAATCTTTATTATTTCATCGTTGCGAGATAAGAATCTAGTAGAGAGCTTGTTGATATTTTGCCACTTTAGATATTCTCTATTGCTTCCTAAATCTTTAATGGAATGATAAAGATTAAAGCCATCAATATATGTTATAACACGCAAAAATACTCCTTAAATCCCCCTACGCGTATGCTAATAGGGGGGCTTCATAGGATATACCTATAAAGGAAGCAAGAGAATTCTACTTGATTTTGTTAAAAATGTCAAGTAATTTTTATTTTTGTGGTATGATTTTATTCCCTTCAAGGCTTAGAGATTTTTAATCTAGACTTATAAGTGCTTTTGCATTTTCAAAATCTGCATTATACACTCTATAACCTTGTTTTTTATGTGTTTTTATATTATAATTACACTCCCTCCAAGGCTTAGAGATTTTTAATCTAGGGGGAGTTAGAATAAGGAATCCTTGGTGATGTCTAACTAACCACTTTTACGCAATTTCTCACCTGTGCAATCACATCTTTTAAATCAGTCATCGGCATACCTGTAATGTCTATTCTATCGTTATCTTGCGTTATATACATATAATATAAATCGTGTGTTTCTTTATGCTGGTAAGCCTTAATATAGCCTTTTCTTGCGTGTCCTTCTCTCTCTAATTCTAGTGTAATGTCTGGGTGTGCTTTGGTGTCATCAATAAGTTTAGAATAAAGTTTTCTTTCTCTCTCATCGATTTTCCCTTTAAAATGTTGAAATAAATTTTTTATATCATCTCTTGGCATACCTTCTGGCATAGGGGCTGGTTTTATCTCTTTAAGATATAAAATTGCTTCTTGTTTATCTTTGCTTAATTCTTTAAAAGCCTTTGTTTTTGCATAATTATCTATTTTAGTAATCGTCTTTTGTTTTATTTGTGCTAGTTTGTCTTGTTTCTCTTTTTCTTTTATATTTTTAGATTCTAACTCTTTTTTCAAACGATATAAAAACTTTGCTTCATAAGTGTTATTTGTATCCTTTATCATTTGTTGTATAAGCTTTAAGGCTGTATCTGTCCCTTTAGCTTTTATTGCATAATCCACTTGAAACCTTGCATTATCTATAAAATCTTTTAGGGCTTCTACTTTGCTTGGTTTATTTTCTTGTGGTGCTTTATTTGGTAATTTATTTTTTAAATCTCTTATTCTTTGTTCTACTAAATCCAACTTATCTAAAAATTCACTATTATGTGCGGGGCTAAAACTATAAGTGGCATAATCGCTTCTATTGCTTTGCATAATCTTTTCTAAATGTGCTTTTTCTTTATATGCTGTTTCTAAATCATAGTTAGCAATTCTCTCAATCTCTGCGGCTTTCTCTGCTTCTTGTTGCGCTTTTAATTGTGTTTCTTTTTCTGCGTGCAGTCTATCTCTTTCTTTATTTAATGCTTCTACTCTCTCATCTGTTTCCTTTCGTATTTTATCCATTTGCTTATAAAATGGTTTTTCTTTTTCTTGTGCTAGAAACTCTGAAGCATCGCCTTTATATACCTTTTTTATATCATCTTCCATATTTGCCAATATATTTTCTGCATAGTGGTTTCTATCTCTTGGGTTTTCTAGTGAATTTGCCATGTTTAAAAATCTATCTGCTAAGCCCTCTTGCTGTTGATTAAAGGTAAATTCATGTCCTTTCATAATCTTTCTTTCATTTATCATAAATTCTGCATAGCTGTCTATATCTTTAGAATCTGCATTGATTTTTTTTAATAGCTCTTGTTGTCTTGGCTCAAGTAATAAGGCTTGTTTGATAGATTTTTCAAAATCTGCTAGTTCATCATCTGGGATTTCTATATATTTTCTGCCATTCTCATTTACTTCGTATGGTTTTGTTTGCGGTGTAGTTCCATTTGGGGTAGGCAAGTCAGGCTTGTAACCCTTTTTGGTCAAAGCAAAAGAATTAGCGGTGGGCTCATAACCTTCAGTAGCGTTTGAGTTTTGACTTGTTTTCTTATAACTTTCAGAATCTTTACTTATTTGCGTATTTGTATTTTCTATTATGTTTTGATTAGTGTCTAATGTTTCATTTTTTCCATTTAACGCAGGATTTTTAAAATTCATCGGTTCTTTAAGGTTTCTATCGCTATAAAATGTTATTATATCATCGTTAATGGGTTTAGATAATTGCGGCAGGTTAGAGTTGTCCTCCCCATTAACATTATTCACCACTAACCTAAATCTTGTATTATCTTTTTCCCATTCATATAATCTAGCCCCATCTGTATCAATAAATGGTTCTTTATGCTTTTGTAGATATGTTCTTACTTCTTGTCCTAAATTAACTAATTCTAAATCTGTTACATAACCTTCTTTTGTGTTGTCTGTTGAGTGCCTTATTTCGATATGCTTTGCCCCTTTTTTCCTATCGCCTTTTGATAGTCTCAAAGCATTATCAATTGTGTCTAAATCTTGTCGTATAAAGGTTGCATTCTTCCCATTATACATTACATTATAAATGCCCCTTTGTTCCTTTTTTAATAACTCGGCTTCTTTTATCTCTGCTATTTC
>NZ_FZMS01000059.1 GCF_900198365.1 Helicobacter bilis
AAAAGGTAGTGGAGAGAGGTTTGTGTGGTGTAGAAAAATTAAAAAAAAATTATAAAATAAATTAAAAAAAAAAAAAAAAAAAATAAAAAAAATAAAAAAAAAAAGAGAATATTGTGGGATTGGTTATTTTTTTTTTTTTAATTAAAAAATGTTAAATAGAAAAGTAAGGAAAAGAGGGGGGGGGGGGGGGGGATAAATATGATAGAGTGTTTATCCACGAGTCTAGCCCATTTAGAAACAATGATTACAAGCGATTAATATGGGGACAAAATCCGTATGTAGATGGTTTTACAGATGCACCACCTACACCACGCAAAGATATTACAGATACTTTTTCTCTTTCATGCAATCTACTAGATAATCTAATGTTGTCCTATGGTCTTGATGATGGCAGACGATTACATGAACCAGAGATCTATTATACTCCAAAATTTAGAGAGGAATACAATAAGGTCATTTTTGATCCAAATTGGATTTCAAATAGTGGGGATACATTTGATTTAGCTGATGTTGTTACCTACTTTCATCATAACAATATTCATATTGATGCTGTAATGGCGGATTTAGGTGGCAAAAGATGCTTTGATAATCGCGTAGATTCAGAGATTATTCGCACAGAAACTATTTGGGATTTTTGCGATCTCATTTATTCAGCTAAAGCAATGTATTGCTTTGCTACTGGGACCGCAACCTTAGCGGCAGCACTCAATAAGCCTATAAATGTTTTTGTAAGTAGTGATGTAAGCTATATATTCATGCACTCTGTGTTGCATTCATATATCCCTTTGCGTGCAAACAAATATATACGCAAGGAATGGAAACGCAAGGTTTTTAATATACCGCTAAGAGTGTCTTTACGCAGAAAAGATATTGATAGAATGGCACGATTTATACCAATAAAATCTATGAAAAAAGGTTTTAAAAATGCATTCATAAGTAAAAACCTACATCATTTAAAACCCTATATACCACATACTTCCACAGAAGAAGTAGATAATATTGTAAATATCGCAAAAGCCATACCTATACATGAAGATTCTGTTAAAAACACAGCTAACAAAAATATGGGGGGGGGGGGGGTAACCCATGTGTTTGAGTTTGGATCGCGATATGGCGAAGACAGCGTGGCGTTTGCAAAAACACTTGCTAAAAATAATTTAAATGCTTGTATATGGAGTTTTGAATGCAATGAAAATACATTGCCTGCTTGTCGCCGCAATGTTTCACTCTATTCAAACATAACATTAACAGAAGCCGCAGTATCACAAAGTGATGATTATATTAGTTTTTATCCCATTAATGCACAGCATACAAATACAACTCACTCTGATGGCAATCAAGGTGCAAGCTCTACACTCAAGGCTTCTGGTAAGTATCCTATAGAAGATTATGTGCAAGATGAAGTGCGTGTAAAATCTGTGCGACTGGATACTTTTATGCAGCAAAATAATATCCCATGTATTGATATTTTATGGATGGATATACAAGGTGGGGAGCTTGAAGCACTAAAGGGGCTAGGTGAAAGAATTCATAATGTAAAACTCATTTACACAGAAGTTGAATTTATGGAGTTATATGAAAATCAACCCTTATTTGATGATATAAAGTGCTATCTTGAAGCAAGAGATTTTATTTTCTTGGGACTTGTTGGTGCAAGCGAATATTTTGCTAATGCCCTTTTCATACAAACGAAATACTATAATGATAATGTAAAAGCAGTATTAGAAAATTACAAAACACAACAATGGCTTGTGTAAAAATGTAAGTAAATTCTGTATCAAGTTTAAATGAGTGGCAAGATGATGGATTTCGTTTTAAATCTATGTATATGGTTTCATCGAATCTTACACCCATTTTATTCCTATTTTATTTGTATAATTCTATATATTCACAGGTGCAAATAGGCTGTAATCACAACATATAGCGTCATGTCCATTCACTCAATCATATCAACAAAAAAATCAATATGCTAATTCAATCCCAGCACAAGCAAATAAAGACAACAACAACTTTACATTTTTATCATACAATGCAATGCTAGAGATAATGGCAACAAAATAGGTAGACAATGACAACAAAACATGGCACAAAACGCAAGGTATATGACTATACACATAGAGTTCAAACGCTAGATTCTATAAATTATCTTAAGCTACATGCGACTTTTTGCCTTATTTTACTACTTGATGTAGCCTTGCTTTGCTTTATGACTAGCCAAACAAGCATATATATTAGAGAAGCATATAACTTTTTTAGTAAAGATTCCCTGCCAAGCTATCTTGCAAATATCGGCGTGTCTTTTATACAATACATTTTTCATAACCCATTATTTAATGACTATGGCATGCGTCTGCCCTTTATATGTTTGCATATACTTAATTGCATACTGATGTATAGTATTTCACTACATATCTTGCATAAAAGTAGCGATTCGATTGCATGTGTGCTACTTTTTATGGCGATACCGGGCGTATCAGCCCAAGCTTTAGTTCTCTCTTACATGGGGATTTTAACACTTTTATGCTTACTTATTGTGTATTTTCAAGTGCGTTACAAACGCATTGCCTATGAGTTATTTATCATTGCTGTATTTTTAGATTCTGGTGCAGCAATCTTGTGTTTAGCTCTCTTTTTTTACGCACTCTTAAAGCGAAAAACCTATACAATGGTTTTTAGTATGATATGTTTTGGTGTTAATATGTATCAATTTGCACCTATACATGGCATCCCAAATTCATATTTTTTCGATACTTTGGGGCTTATGTCGCTGGTTTTTACGCCTGTATTGTTTGTATATTATGTCGCTGCTACTTATAGCTACACTTTTAAAAAGTCCCCATTATTATTGCATCTCATACCATTTGTTGGATTTTTATTTATCATGCTGTTTTCAACACGGCAAAAGATTGAGATTGAGAGTTTTTTGCCGCCATTATGCGTTGGGATTCCATTTTTTATGCAAAAGATTCTCTTTGACTTGCGTTCTCATTTGCCACAATTTAGAATGCGATATAAGATTCGCATTTATGGGCTTATTTTATTTTTACTATTTGGAAATATAGCTCTTTTTGGCAATAAAATTACCTATTATATAAGTAATGTGCAACATAACTTTGCTTATTCGTTTTATGAAGCAAAAGATATAGCAAAGGAATTGTATAAGCGAAATATAACACATGTCAATGTGCCAAATAGTGATTTAGCCCTGCGACTTAACTTTTATGGTATCAATACAGACATAAAAAACAATCCGCCAAAATACACACTCACAGCAAACAATAAAGGCTCTATCATAATAACTTATGGCAACACTAAAGTTGCACAATACGCCCTTATCCCTTATAAAACCACGCATAAAAAGTAGGGATAGATTCTTATGTGATTTTACCTTGTAGTTGCATAGAATCTTTAGAGGTTATGCAAGTGTTATTGTTATGTATCGCAAAGTATCACTAGATCAAGTAATAAAAGATTACAATAAACCTTATAAAAAAGGTAGCTATCAAGTTTTTATATTACTCTACTCAGCAGTATTTCCCAAAAATATCACAACCAAGTCATTTATGAAAGTATTTTTTCATTTTTAATTAAAATTTGCTAGAATCTGTGCTTCATGTTTTAAAGCTTTTTGCTATCCATAGCAAAGCAAATAACGAAGTGTTAGAATCTGGAGGCATTATGGTTGATTATGGCATTAAATTTTGGTCAAATGATGATTTCATTATCGATGATGGTGTGGTAAAGGTGAATTATAAAGTAAAACCCGCTCTCATTGATATTGTAAAAGAAGCAAGAGAAAAAGGCTATAAAGGACCACTGCTTTTAAGATTCCCGCATTTAATAGAAAATCAGATCACAAAGGTTTATGATGCTTTTCATACCGCCATTAAAGAGTATCAGTATCAAGGCTGTTTCAAAGCTGTATTCCCCCTAAAAGTTAATCAAATGCCAAATTTTGTCCTGCCTTTAGTCGAGCTTAGCAAAGGCAAATGCTATGGCTTAGAAGCAGGAAGTAAATCAGAGCTTATTGTAGCTATGGCTTATACAAACAAGGGTAGCCCGATAACTGTGAATGGCTTTAAAGATAAAGAGATGATTTCACTAGGTTTTATCGCAGCAAATATGGGGCATGATATTACGCTCACAATAGAGGGGCTAAATGAGCTAAAAACTATTATTGAGATTGCAAGTGAGATGGCAGAGCCTTATCCTAATATTGGCTTAAGGATACGACTACATAGCGTTGGCACGGGCATTTGGGCAAAAAGCGGGGGTATTACCTCTAAGTTTGGACTAACTTCAACAGAGCTTTTAGAAGCTATGAAAATGCTAGAGCATTCAAAACTTCTGCATAAATTTACCATGATACATTTTCATATCGGCAGTCAAATAAGCGATATTTCACCGCTAAAAAAGGCGATTAGAGAAGTAGGCAATATTTATGCAGAGCTTAGGAAAATGGGAGCAAAGAATCTTACCGCAGTAAATATTGGCGGTGGTTTAGCAGTGGAATACGCACAGCATGAAAGTATGAATTGCAAAAACTACACTTTGACAGAATTTAGCGGCGATGTCGTCTTTAGCTTAAAAGAGATAGCAAAGAATAAAAATGAGTTAGAGCCAGATATTTTTATAGAATCTGGTCGCTTTATATCTGCTTCACATGCGGTTTTGGTAGCCCCTGTGCTAGAGCTTTTCTCACAAGAGTATGAAGAGAGTGCGTTGAAATTAAAAGAAGATTCTAATCCTCCGCTTGTAGAAGAGCTAAATGACTTATATAACTCTATCACAGAGAAAAATGCGATTGAATATTTACATGATAGCCTTGATCACATGGAATCTTTACTTACACTTTTTGACTTAGGCTATATTGACCTAAAGGATAGAAGTAATACCGAAGTGCTAGTGCATTTGATTATCAAAAAAGTGATTAAGCTTTTAAAATATAAAAATCATAATGAGATTCTAAAGATACAAAAAAGCGTGCAAGAGAGATATTTGCTTAATTGTAGCTTTTTTCAAAGTTTGCCAGACTACTGGGGATTGGAGCAGAACTTCCCCGTTATGCCGCTTGATAGGCTAAATCGGCGTCCAACGCGTGCAGCAAGCCTTTGGGATATTACTTGCGATAGCGATGGCGAGATTTCATTCAATCCGCAAATGCCCCTTTTCTTACATGATGTCGATGTGTCAAAGGAAGAGTATTTTCTAGGCTTTTTTCTTGTTGGAGCGTATCAAGAAGTGCTAGGTATGAGACATAATCTCTTTACGCACCCAACAGAATTTAGCGTTATCTTTGATGATGAGTTAAATAAAGGCTATGAAATCGCAAATCTATTAGAAGCCCAAACAATAGTCGATGTGCTAGATGACCTAGATTATGATACAAAAGAGATTGAGAGAATCTTAAAGCAGCATATAGAAGATAGTGATTTAGACATAGAGACAAAAAAGGCGGTGCTAGGCAAACTCTATGTTATGCTAAGTGAGAATGGCTATCTAAGGACAATCAGCACAGACACATTATAGGTTTTTTGGAGGGGATTTCATGCGTTTTGCATATAGATATATATTAGCTTTTATGGTGTGTGCTGGTCTTATGATAGCGGATTCTAAAGTAGATTCTAAAAAGGATTCTATAAACAAAACAGCCACTTATAAAAATACAGAATCTAGCCCAAAAGAACACTGGCTAGAAGCAACCATAAAACGCATAAAACTACTATTCAATCAAAACAACTTTGTAGAAGATGCAAAATGCGATGAGACTTGGCAGAAAAGAGTGTGTGATGGCAGCATTATGTGTTACGCTACAAAGTGCTTTTATCCACAAGCAGATATTGAAATGATGCATAGAATCTTTTTAGAAAATCTAGTCATTTACTTAAAACACCATCACGCAGCAAGGGAGAAAGACCGCATAGCACACCTATCAAATATCTCAAAACTAGGCTTACCACAGGATAATAAAGAACACGACTATACTTTCATAAACTCATACAATGTAAAATGCACCTATACGCTTTGGAAAAAAGATGATAAGACACTTTTTTTTGATCTAAGCGGTTGTTTAAAAAAGAAAAATCAAAGAATGACACGCACACTCATACAAGATGACTTAGGTGTAATAGAACTATACGAGCATATTGCGTATTAGATTCTGGGCTGTAAATGGCGACCGCGAAACTTACGAAGAGGGTGCTGATAGATTAGTTTCTTATTATTTTGAACTTTTAAAAAAAATAAAATATCCCTTGGAAATGCCAATACTTACACACAATAAGAAAAACGCTGGAATCTGTGCTTATAGAATCTAAATCGCTACTTCTAAAAGCTGCCACATGGGTGCTACTATGCTATATGCAAGTCCTGCGATTAGGATTCCCATAGTAATTGTTGCAAAAGGTTGCGAGAGTATTTGCAAAGTTTGCAGGGATTGTGTGAATCTATCTTTATAGAATCTTGCATTCAATTCTAGGGCTTTATCTAGCATTCCGCTTTGTTCTCCACTTTGTAGTAATGCGATATTTGCGATTTTTATATCAATGCTATTTAGGGCTTGACTTAGCGGTATGCCTTTGTCTAACATAAAGCTTAAGTGGGAAATTTTTTGTTGCAATACGCTATTGTGTATCAATTTTTCACACTGCACAATACTATCCATAAATGGCACTTTACTTTTTAAAAAATAATGCAACCCCAAAAAATATATATAAAGCCAATAATCAGTTACTACATGATTAATGAAAGGAATATGCAATAAGATTCTATCTCTAACTAACTTTTTATTCAAAAATATAAAACAAAAAATAATAAAAATTAGAATACAAGCAAGTGTCTCAAATATATAACTTTGTAAAAAGCTAGATATTTTAAGAGTAAGTTCTGTCAAAAAAGGTAAATTCGCACCCAATTCATTATAAAGACTAGCAAACTCTGGAATCACAAAAAAAGCAAGCACAAAAAATACACATAAAAAGCTAAAAATAAGCAGTATTGGATAAATCATAGCATTACGCAAAGCTTGTATATATGAGTTTTTCTGTGATATTTCTTTCGCACATAACTCACAAGTCTCTTGCAAAAATCCACTCTTTTCACCAATGCTAAATAACGCTACCACAAGACTCCCGCAAGTATTTATATGCTTTTGCAAGGCACTAGAAAGCGTATCGCCTTTTTCTAGTGCATGAATCATAGATTGCAATAACGCCGCATTTTCCTTAAAATATAGTTCTTTTTTTATGGATTGTAAAATAGAGATTAAATGCAAACCCGAAGTGTAGCTAAACCCAAGCTGCCAAAAAATCCTTTCAAGTTCTTGTGTTTTATTACCATATCGCATAAAAAGGCTAACTTCGTTTATATTTGTAACAAGGAAATTTTTTTGCAACATTTTTTGCTTTGCTTCCTCTGTGTTTTTAGCAAAGATGTATCGCACACCTTGCGTGTTTATGCTTTGATAATTGCATTTAAAAAGTGGCATAGCTATCCTAGATATAAAGTTATGTATAACTATAACAAAATTACAGCTTTTTATAAAATGTATGTTTCACTCTAATGTAAAATTTTTGTAAAATATTAGTGAAATGATATAATGATAACTTTTTTTATACTAAAATAAAAGCTTTATTTTTTGAGATTTATTACTTTTTCTATGGATAAATTCAATATTTTAGAGTAGCAGATTAAGGCACAACATAAAGGGAGAATGAGTGCAGACAACGCAGGGTTTTCTACGAAAATATATGTATGTGATTGGCTTTTTTTGTGTGTATCACATATCACTTTTTGCACAAACTTTTGAGTTGCAAGATTTTGTAAAAGCCATTGATAAAAATGCAATTTCATTAATCGATAATAAAGCACAATTTGAAAGTATGCTAGCTGAAAGGAAATCAAGTATTGCATGGGAATATCCTACAATAGAGGCAAGTGGAAACACAGCGAAAGACACCAATAAATCTGGGGTAGAATGGGATATGGCAATCGTTGCTAAACCAAAACTCTGGTGGGTAAATGCCCTTTTAAAACAAAGCTTGCAAGCAAAAGGGGAGCAATATCAAAAGACACATAATCTGCTTAGAAATCTTAACTTTATCAATGCAAAACGCATTTATCTTACCTATGTGGCTACAAAAGAGAAATATCGCTATTATCTTAAAAGGGAAGAAAACTTTTTAAAGCTACTTCATATCGCAAAAAAAAGGCTAGAGGGCGGGAGTATCAGTAGAAAAGATTATGTAAGCTTTGAGGTGGCTTATCTAGATTCTACTCTAGCGAGTGTAGCGGTGAGAAATGAGCTTTTAGAGTTACAAAAAAATCTTTTTATGTTTATGGGTTTAGATAAGCAGCATTACGCACATATTTCAACGAATAAAGATAATACAAATATGCTATATGCGATTGAAAAGGAATTACATAGCATAGAAAATATAGAAAATGATGATAGCGATACAAAGCATAATGAGATTATTATAAAAGGTTTAGAGTTTCAATTTATCGACATGCAGCAGAGCTTGCTAGACCAAAAGATTCAGTCTTCACTCTATACTGAAATACTAGATTCTCAAACAAAAGAATATAAATCTCTAGCACAATATGAGGGACAGAATCTATGGGGAAATTTAGAGGTAGGCATAGGGGTGAATCACTCACTCTCAAGCTATAATCCATCTTTGCAGACTACGATTCCCCTGCCTGTTACAAGGAAACAATCGCATTTAAAAGCAAAATATATGGCTTTAGAATCTGGCACACTTGCAAAGACAAATATTACAAAAAAGCAAATTGCCATTAAAGCAAAAGCATATCTGCAAGAATTAGCCCTGCAAAGAAAATACATTGACATTGCAAAGCAAAACACACAAGCAAAGCAGCATTTAGCAGAGCTTAATCGCTTGGGCTATGAGGCACAGCAGGTTACTCTTTTTGAGTATATCACACAAGAAAACGCATTTGTAGATTCACAAATTGCCCTTGTCAATTCACAGATAAAATACATTGATATAGTCGCACTCTTAGAAGAGACTTTAGGCGAGAGTTTCACAAAAATAGATTAAAAAGATGAAAGGAAAAGCCATGATACAAGCAAACTTTTATAAAACTTTACAGAATCTTTTTGTGCTATTTAGCATATTTTTTATACCGCTTTATGCGGATACAGCAAAATATGAGAAAATAGAATTAAAAGATTCTGAAATGAAGGCAATGGGCGTTGGAATCTTTACTATTAAAAACACTTCAAATGAAAGGGGTGTGCCTTTCTCTGCAGTAGTAGATTTTGATGATAAAGATGGTTATACGCAAAATTCAAGCCTTGAAGTTGTCGTGGTGAATCTCTATAAAAGGGCTGGTGAGAGTGTGAAAAAGGGAGAGCCTATTGTAGAGATTAGCTCAAATGCTTTGAGTGAGCTTTACTTCTCACTGCAAAATACTCGCAGTAGATTCCAAATCGCACAAGAAGTAGAAAGGAAAGATAAAGACTTATTACGGCAAGGGGTTATCTCACAAAGAGCGTATCAAACAAGCTATCTTACTATGAATGAGCTTCGCTTGAAAATGAATGAAATCCGATCATCTTTTAATATCTTTGGTATTAATCCAGATAATCCACGCGGGCAATATGGCTTTCTTGTTCGTGCTAGTGGTAGCGGGACACTAAGCGTTGTGCCAACGCAGATTGGACAAAAGATCCCCGCTTTTACGCCTTATATAAGGATTGCAAAGCCTGATAATGACAATGTGCTTTTACGCATAAGAGTGCCGCAAAATAGGCTTAAAAGTGTGCAGCAAGGATTCTCTGTATTTAATGATAAGGGTGATAAAATAGGTATTATTGAAAGCATTTCAAGTGTTATTGATAAGCAAACAAATACCATTAGTGCGGTAGCAAGAGTGGAGGCAAAGGGCTTTAAAGTCGGTGAGATAGTAGAGATTTATGTGGCAGGGTCAGTAGGTGGTAGTGCGGTTGTGATACCTGATGATTGCTGGATTAAATATGATAATGACTATCTTGCATTTATTCAAGTAGAAAATGGATTTAAACCCACTACAATAAACATTTTGGAAGAGAGAGATGGTGCGGCTGTGGTAGAGGGAGATGGATTAAAAGTTGGCACAAAAGTGGCAAAAGGCTCACTTGTTTTGCTAAAAGGTGTTATGGCTGGACTAGGTGAAGATGGGAGTGAAGGTAATGGTCATTAATTGCATAGCAGGATTTGCCAAGATTTTTTTGCTTAATACTTCAGTGTATATATAAGGGAGTGGCTAGATATGCTTACAAAAATCATTGAATTTTCTTTGCGACAAAAGATTATCGTTACAATCCTTGCATGTCTTTTACTTGCCTATGGTGTGTTTAGCTTTGTGAGAATCCCAATCGATGCTTTCCCTGATGTAAGCTCTACGCAAGTAAAAATCATTATGAAAATGCCCGGGGCTTCCCCTGAAGAAGTAGAAAATCGTGTTGTGCGACCTTTAGAGCTTGAGCTATTAGGATTACAAGGGCAGACTTCACTAAGAAGCACAAGTAAATATGCCATTGCAGATATTACTATTAACTTTGAAGATTCTGTAAATATGAATATCGCAAGGCAAATGGTGAGTGAGAGATTAAGCACTGCTATGTCTGAATTACCAGCAGGTGTGAGTGGTGGTTTAGCCCCGATTGTAACGCCTTTGAGTGATATGTATATGTTTACCATTGAAGGCAATATTACAGAAACTGAAAAAAGGCAGCTGCTTGACTTTACTATCCGCCCAGCCTTAAGAAGTATTAAGGGTGTAGCCGATGTGAGTAGCTATGGCGGCTTTGCAAAGGCTTATGTTGTGATTCCAGATTTTCATGATATGGCAAAGCTTGGCATTTCTATATCAGAGTTAGAATCTGTGCTGCGTGAGAATCTAAAAAATGATGGCGCGGGGATAATCAATCGCCCCGGTGAAATGTATCTTGTAAAAATTGAAAGTGCAGCAAAAAACATTAAAGACATTGAAAATATCTCAATGCCTACACAAAATGGCTATGTGCAGATAAAAGACTTCGCTCAAGTGGTAGAAAATCATCGCACAAGACTAGGCTTTGTAACAATAGATGGCGAGAGAGAAACGACTGAAGGAATCGTGCTAGGATTAAGGGGGGCAAACTCTAAAAATACCATTGAAATGGTAGAAAAAAAGCTTGATGAAATTCGGGCTAATCTCCCACCAGATGTGCAAATAAATACTTTCTACAATCGATCTGATTTAACGCAAAAGGCAGTAGATGCCGTGATTAAAGTCCTTGCAGAAGCCATTGTGCTTATTGTTATCGTTTTATTTTTATTCTTAGGGGATTTGCGTGCGGCTGTTGCTGTGAGTGTTATTTTACCCCTTGCTTTATCCGTTGCCTTTGCGTTAATGGAGAAAAATGGCTTAAGTGCGAATTTAATGAGTTTAGGTGGGCTTATAATCGCTGTTGGAATCTTAGTAGATTCTGCAGTTGTTGTGGTGGAGAATGCCTTTGAGAGATTAAGCCATGAGCAAAATCTAACAAAGATTCACACAATCTATCGCGCTTCAAAAGAGATAGCCCCATCTGTTGTAAGTGGGATTATTATTATTATCGTATTTTTTGTGCCTATTCTCACTTTAGAGGGCTTAGAGGGGAAAATGTTTGTGCCTTTGGGAGAGACTATTGTGTATGCTCTTATTGGCTCACTTATACTCTCTATCACGGTTATCCCTGTTATGTGTTCGTTTGTCTTAAAGTCAAAACCACATAAAGAAACGATTTTATTGCGTGGGATTGAGTATTTATATCACCCTATGCTTAAGTTTTGCTTAAATAATGGTCGCATTGTAATGATTGGCTCACTTGTATTCCTTGTGTTTGCTTTCTCGCTTTTTCCCTATATTGGCAAGGCTTTCATGCCGACACTTGATGAGGGCGATATTGTATTATCCATTGAGACAACACCATCAACTTCTATTGATGAATCGCGTGATATTTTACTTAGAATCACAAAAGAAATTAAAGATTCTGTCCCTGAAATTAAAACCATTATTACGCGTGCTGGTGCTGATGAATTAGGACTTGACTTAGCTGGATTCTATCAATCAGATTCATTTATCATCTTAAAGCCAAAAGATGAGTGGGAAGCAAAAAGCAAAAAAGAAGTGATTGATAAGATACATAATGCTGTAAAAGATTTTAAAGGTGTTACATTTATTGTAACCCAACCTATTGACATGCGTATTAGCGAAATGGTAACAGGTGTGCGTGGTGATGTAGCCATTAAGATTTTTGGATCTGATATTGATGAGTTAAATAGCTTAAGCACACAAATCGCTGATATACTAAAGGATATAAGGGGCAGTAAAGAAGTCTATACCGCATTGAATAAAGGTGTAAATTACTTTTATGTAACACCACAGCGAGAGAAAATGGCACGAACAAATATTAGTGTCGAAGAGTTTTCAAAATTTATGAAAAGCTCATTAGAGGGCTTATTTATCGACTATATACCGCAAGGCTTTGCAAGGACACCTGTGCTTATCCGTCAATCAAGCGATATTGCTTATGATGTATCAAAGTTTCAAGGCTTAGAGTTAAGCTCTGAAGATGACTTGGTTGTGCCTATTAACTCTGTGGCAGAGATTAGGGCAGTTGATGGTCCAATCAGCATTATGAGAGAGCAAAGCAGTCGTGTGGGCGTTGTAAGAAGTAATGTTGAAGATAGGGATTTAGGTGGCTTTGTCGAAGAGGCTATGGCAAGGATTAGTGCGGAAGTAAAACTGCCCGATGGTTATAGCCTTACTTATGGTGGGCAGTTTGAAAACCAGCAAAGGGCAAATGCGCGTTTTAGCACCGTTATCCCCCTAAGTATTTTAGTGATATTTTTTATTTTATTCTTTACATTCCGCTCTATTACGCTTTCACTCATGATTCTATTAAACATTCCATTTGCGGTAACAGGCGGCTTAATATCTTTATATCTATCAGGTGAATACATGTCAGTACCAGCGAGTGTAGGCTTTATCGCATTATTTGGTATTGCCGTGCTAAATGGGCTTGTTATGGTAGGCTATTTTGTCCAGCTTATTAAAAAGGGACACAGCATTGATGAGGCAGTAGAAATGGGTGCAAAAAGAAGACTTAGACCGGTTTTAATGACAGCAAGTATTGCAGCACTTGGACTTGTGCCTATGCTTATTGGCGGTGGTGTTGGCAGTGAAGTCCAAAAGCCCTTAGCAGTCGTTGTGCTTGGCGGACTTGCTACCTCAACAGCACTCACACTACTTATCTTACCACCAACATTTAAAATGATTGCAAAACGCTTTAAGATTATTGATGGAGAGCAGTAAGACTAGATTTTGTATAATTAGCCCTTTTGACTTAAAATATCTTAAGCATTATCTTGTAATTTATATGCTATGATTTGACTTTTTGAATATAGCATTAGGTTATGTTTAGTCGCAATATGCTAACAATTAGGAATATAGGAATGACAAAAGATTCTAAAATCTATATAGCTGGACACACAGGACTTATAGGTTCAGCCGTGCTTAAAAAACTACAAAACATGGGATTTAATAATCTAGTTGTAAGAACTCATAAAGAATTAGACTTATTAAATCAAGCTTTAGTTGGTGATTTTTTCGAGCAAGAAAAACCAGAATATGTATTTTTCTGTGCGGCTAAAGTTGGTGGCATGGTGGCACAATTGCAGAATAGAGCGAGTTTTTTATATGAGAATCTTACTATGCAAAATAATGTAATCCATTATGCCGCTAAAAATAATACAAAGAAGCTATTATATCTTGGCAGTATTTGTATCTATCCGGAATTTGTGCCATTACCCATAAAAGAAGAATATATTTTTCAGGGTGATTTGCAATATAATAATGAGCCTTATGCGATAGCAAAGATTAGTGGTTTAAAATTATGTGAATTTTATAGTATTCAATATGGGGTGCAATTTATACCGGTTATGCCTGTAAGTGTGTATGGCTCAAATGATAATTTTGACTTAGAAACTTCTCATGTTCAAGCAGCCATTTTTAGAAAAATATATTTAGCAAAATTGCTTCATGAAAATAGATATGATGAATTATTGAAAGATTTAAATCTAAAAACTATTGAAGAAGCTAGAATCTATCTTTCTAAATTTGGCATTGATGATAAGCAGGTAATGCTTCTTGGAACTGGAAATACGAGTAGAGAATTTTTACATTGTGATGATTTAGCTAGAGCCTGCATTTATCTCATGCAACATAAAGATTTTAAAGACATTGCACAAAATATTGATGGGAAAATAAGAAATTCACATGTTAATATCGGCACTGGCGAAGAGATTAGCATTAAGAATCTAGCGTTCATGTTGCAAGAAATGCTAGATTATAAAGGGCAAGTTTTATTTGAAAGCACAAGTAAAAATGATGGTACATTGGCAAAAAGTATAGATTTAAGCAAGATACACGCATTAGGTTGGCGACATAAAATTACATTAAAAGAGGGTTTAAACATGATGTATAAAGATTATGTAAATGGGATTTACAAGTAAATCACCTATATTTTAAGAAAGGAAAAGCATGACAAAATATCCATTAAAAGGTTATCCATTAGCATCATCTACTTGGGATAGGCAAGAGTTACAGGCAATTCAAGAAGTTATTGATAATGATATATTTACTATGGGCAAAAAGGTAAGCGAATGTGAAAAAGATTTTGCAAAGTTTGTAGGATCTAAATATGCTGTGATGACAAGTTCTGGTTCAACTGCTAATTTAATAGCAACTGCAGCTTTGTTCTACACAAAGCACAATAAATTAAAAAGAGGTGATGAAGTCATTGTCCCTGCTGTATCTTGGAGTACAACATATTATCCTCTTTACCAATATGGTTTAAAATTAAGGTTTGTAGATATTGATTTAGAAACGCTTAATTATGATTTACAATCCTTGCAAGATGCAATCACAGATTCTACAAGAATGATTATGTGCGTTAATCTACTAGGTAATCCAAATGACTTTGATAGAATACGGGCTATTATAGCCGGTAGAGATATTATCTTATTGGAAGATAATTGTGAATCAATGGGTGCAGAATATAAAGGCAAGCAGGCTGGTACTTTTGGTGTTATGGGGACATTTTCTACATTTTTTTCACACCATATAGCGACTATGGAGGGTGGCTTTGTAGTTACTGATAACGAAGAGTTGTACCACATTCTGCTTTGTTTGAGAGCACATGGTTGGACTAGGAATCTACCAAAAGATAATTTAGTGGCACCAAAAAGCGATAGTTGGTTTCATGAATCTTTTCGCTTTGTTTTGCCCGGATATAATGTGCGACCAGTTGAGATGAGTGGGGCTATCGGCATTATGCAGTTAAAAAAGCTTCCCACTTTTTTAGAATATAGAAGAAAAAATGCAGAACTTTTTTGCAAATACTTTCAAAATCACCCCGATTTTATCATTCAAAAGCAAATTGGACTTAGCTCTTGGTTTGGCTTCTCTTTGATTATTCGCCCAGATTCTATGATAAAACGAGAGAATATATTGAAACAATTAGATAAAAACAATATCGAGTATCGACCCATTGTAGCGGGTGATTTTACACAAAATGAAGTGTTAAGCCATTTTGACTATGAGATACATGGTTCTTTAAAAAATGCAAAACACTTGCATAATAATGGCTTTTTTGTGGGGAATCATCAAGTAGATATTACAGATTCCTTGCATTTGTTAAAAGCAGTGATAGACGGGGGGGGGGGGGTAACTAACCCTTTAAATTCCTATATCAAACATTCTTTTGCTAATGATTCTATAAACAATAGGCATTTTAATCCAGCACTTCGCTTTGCAAGGAGTGCATAAAATGGCAATAGAATTTGACATAGCAGAATCTAAACTTTTGCAAGGCGTATATATTATTACACCAAATAAATTTAGAGATTTACGCGGTGAGATTTGGAGTATTTTTACAGAAGAACATATAGGCAAATTAATACCAAATAATATAAGATTCAAACATGATAAGATCATTACTTCATGCCATAATGTTTTGCGTGGCATACATGGGGATGTGAAAACATATAAGCTAGTTACCTGCGTGTATGGCGAAGTGCATCAAGTTGTGGTAGATTGCAGGAAAGATTCACAAACCTATCTTAAGTGGGAAAAGTTTATCATTAATGAAAACAATCAACAAATTATTTTAATACCGCCAAATATGGGAAATTCATATTATGTAAGTTCAAATCATGCAGTTTATTATTATAAACTTGCCTATGATGGGGAATACCTAGATGCACAAGATCAATTTACATACGCATGGAATGATGAGAAAATAGACATTAATTGGCCCACAACAAAACCGATTTTATCAGAGAGAGACATTATTGCAGATAGTCGCAATAGATAGAATAACCCATTCTTTTGTCATAAGTGTATCACTAAGATTCCATATTATTATTATGTATGCAAGAATTCTAAGCAAGTCTGCATTGTGTAAAAAATGTCATGTTATTTTGAAGCCCAAAACAATACTTCTATTTTTCAACCAAATTACACAATTATTGCTTTATTTAATTCTTACATAAAAGCTGCAAAATATTGTATCGTATGTAAATATTCTTGCTATAATGCCAATATTTTTGCAAGAGAAGTTTTTGATTGAGTATTTTTTAGTGTATGGAGTGTGAAGTTTGGATATATTAGCTTTAAATATAGAATCTTTTGCAAAGCAATATGCTACTTTCACTCTCATTGATACAAGAGCGACTACTACTTATAATGTCGCACATTTAAAAGATTCTATAAACTTAGCGACAAAAGATTCTATCTCTATCTTTATTCAAGAAAATTTTAATCTACAAGATTCTAATACAACTAACAATTTTAACTTATCCCCCCCCCCCATTAGTAAGCCGCTTTTATTTCTCTGCTTTTCAGCCAAGAAGGCAAAGGAATTTGCAAAGCTTTCTCTAGCGTTATTAGAGAATACACACTATCCCTTTAAAGAAGTGTATTACTTAGAATCTGGGGTTATGGAGCTATATGACTTTGGGTTTAGCTTTGTTGAGAATACAGCGAATAAACATACAAAAGAAACGCCGCTAAATGATATTATCACACAAACAAAAGATGAGTTAAAAAGGCAGTTTTAAGCACGACTCGTGCGTGGATTATCGCTTTTAGTGGTGGGAAAGATTCCACTTGTATTTTGCAGTTATTTTATGAAATGCTTGTAAGTTTGCCAAAGTATTTACAAAGGCAAAGCTATGCTATCGCCTCAAATACGCTTGTAGAAGCCCCACATATTGATACATTCTTACATAATGTGCTAGATTCTATAAACACTCACGCAAAAAATAATGATATTCCATTTAGCATTTTGCAAGTCTCGCCAAGTTTGCAAGATGACTTTTGGGTAAATCTTATCGGCAAAGGCTATCCAAGTCCCACAAGGACATTTCGCTGGTGCACGGATAGATTAAAAATCACGCCAAGCAGAATAGAAGTAGCGAATATAACAAAACAGGCTGGTTCTGCCCTGCTTGTTTTAGGCACAAGAGAGCAAGAATCTACAAATAGAAAAAAGTCTATGCAAAAGCGGATTCTAAACAATCAAGGCTTCTCAAAACACGATGATTTTCCAAATACAATGACTTATGCACCCCTTAGCAAATGAAATTTATTGTCGTTGATTGCTTCATAATGTTATATTGTAATAATAAATTTTATAGTAGAATATGGGAATTTTTATTAAAGGACACAGATGACCCTGCATTATGTCAATGGTGGCGTGATGAGAAAAAATCTCAATAATCATTTTGATGAGTATTTCACAAAGCCAGAAGTTGCCAAAATGCTTTTTGAAAAGAGCAAAAAAATCATAGCAAAGTATGAAAATTTAGATAAATACACTTGGCTGGAACCAAGCGTTGGTGATGGGTGTTTTTACTCACTTTTGCCTGAAAATAGAATCGGCATTGATATAAATGCAAGTAAATTTGATATTTTACAAGGCGATTATTTGCAATTTGAATTGCCTAAAAAGCCCCTTATTGTGATAGGAAATCCACCTTTTGGACATCGTGGAGTGTTAGCCTTAGAGTTTATTAAGCATTCTAAAAATGCAGATTTTGTGTGTTTTATATTGCCGATGTTTTTTCAAAGTTTGGGTAAAGGCTCAGTGCGTTACCGCATAAAAGATTTTCATTTACTTCACGAAGAAGCTTTGCCACATAATTCTTTTTATCTTGAAAGTGGTAGGGAAAAAGATGTAAAATGTTGCTTTCAAATTTGGAGTAAAGATTATAAAAGTGAGAGGCAGGAATTTAGCTGGTATGCTCAAAAAGAAAAGCAAGAACCTTTTAGTGATATTCTAAAGGTAGTAACCGTGTCTTTAGCAAAAAATAGAGAGTGTGGCAAAGAATGGATTTTTAATAAAAAGGCAGATTTTTATCTCTCAAGCACATTTTTTAAAGAAAATGCAGTGGTAAAAGATTTTTCACAAGTCAAGTATAAAAGTGGAGTGGCGATTATTTATAACGACAATGCACCAAAAGAAAAGCTTAATGAGTTGTTTTTGAACGCAGATTGGATAAGGTATAGCTCACTTGCTACAAATGGTTGTAGGCATATTGGTAAATCACATATTTTTCAACTTTTAGCTGAATCGGGGTTTTAATGGACTTAGAAAAACTTTTATTACAACTTATAGAGCAAAAATATAACGAAGTGCAAAAGAAGCAAAAAAGCGGAATTTTTGAGAAAATTTTGCATTTTGAGGGCAATGCCATAGGGCAGATTGGTGAAAAATTTGTTAAAGAGGTGTTTAAGGCTATGAATCTACCACTTGATGAACTACCACAAGAAATTATCCACGATGAGTTTGACCTGCTTTCTCGTGGTAAAAAAGTGGAGATTAAAACCGCAAGAAAAGGCTTAAATAACAATACTTTTCAATTTAATGGAATCAATCCAAAATACAATTATAACTATATTATTTTACTAGGCATTACAACAGAGAGTGCGCATTATTACATTGTGGATAAGAAACAAGATTATTATTACAATCATACTTTAAGAAAAGAATATATTAAAGTTAATGGCAAAGATAAACAGCTTGTAATGATGAATCCGGGCAATCAGGTCAATCTTAAGCTGACATTGAATATAAAAGAGTTAAAGCCTATTGCTAGTTTTGCTGATGAATTAGAATATATTTTCAGCTAAATTAATAGAATACTCAATACGACTTAGAAGTTACAGAAAAATACATTCATACCTTATCCACTAAGATACAAGAACTACAAGAGAATATAGAACAAGCCCAAACTACACTGCACACACTTATCGCAAATACAGATAGTGAAAGAAAACTTCATATTAGCAATAAAGATAATGCTGAAAATAATCTTGCTAAAACAAAAAATAATCTCAAAGAGAGTTTAAAATATGTTGTAAGCACAGCTAATAGTGAGCTTACACAATCACTTCAGCAATATATGCAAACCTTGCAAGAATCTGTGCGTAATGATGATATAGGTGGTTATAATAGGATTGTGAAAAAAGCACAAGGGGACTTACTAAAAAACATTATCGCACAGCATAAAAAGGTAGGTAGTGATGAGAATAAGATCGAGAGATTATATGATTTTGTCCTTGAAATTTTAGATAAGATTCCACAAACAATAAATGCTGATAATCTCCCAAAATCCTATATCCCATACAATAGAATCCATAACATTGAGACTTCCATCACTTACACAAAACATACTACACTTATAAAAGACATATATGAAGCAAAGGATTTGAAAAAAGAGATAAAAGCTATTGTTGATATATTAAATGAACTAAATATTGATGAAGATAAGAAAATCCAGCAAGAAAGTTTGCAAGAAGAAATTAAGGCATATAAAGAGGAGTTAGCACAGAAAAATAAAGAACTTGCAGAAGAGCAACAAAGAAAGCTAGAGCTTAATAACAAAATAGAATCTTTAGAGAAAGAAAAGTCCCTGCTTTATGCAAGGATAAATACAGAGCGAATTAACAAAAAACTTAAAATCTTAGAATCCTTACAACATATTATCACAGAGTACAAAGAGCAGCTTATAGAAACGCTAAGAGAAGAGCTGTGTCGTGGCATAAAGGAAAGCTATAAGACATTATTGCCAAATGATAATATTGTATCTGTGGAGATGGGGCAGGATTTTGACATTACACTAAAAGATATTGATGGTAATGAGATTAGCGTAGCAAATCAGAGTAGCGGACAAAAGCAGATTCTAGCTATTGCTATCTTTTGGACACTAAGTAAGCTATCCCACTCTACAATACCACTCATTATTGATACGCCACTTGCAAGGATTGATGCTACAAATCGCCAAAGGATTATACAAAACTATTATGCTAAAGGTCATCAAGTGATAGTCCTGCCACATAATGGCGAAATGGGATTAAAAGAATATGAGTATGCAAAGCCCTATATCGCTGGACTTTATAAGATTGATAATAGTGAAGATAGAGGACACGCAAAAATTAAAAGTGTGCAAGATTCTAGTGAATTATTTTAGGAGTGAATATGGCAGATTTTTACACAAATCAAACTGAAGAGAATCTCATCTATCGTGTGATAAAAGAGGGCTTAGGCTTTGAGTCTGAAAATGAGATTCCAAAATATCTTATCCTGCGTTTAGCCATAGCCCTAGCGTTGCGATTAAAACCTTTGCCACTAGATTCTACTCTTTGGCAGGAGAGGCAATTAAATGGAAGCAGGGGGAAAGAATATCATTTAGAACAACTCACAGGAAAAGATAAAGGTGAAAATGAAGATATGGATCTTTTATATCGGGCTTTGCTTACAGAGAAATTTCACGATTATTTAAAGGCTGACTTGTTTAGTGATGATAAGGCTTATATTAACTTGCTTGGCAAAAATATACAAAGGGGACTTTTTGAGATATATCACTCGTGGAAAAATAATGACTGCTTTTATCAATGGTGTAAGGATAATTTAGGCTTTCATTTACAAAAAGAAGACTTTACGCAGTCTGGCACAGATTCTGCAAATACACAAGATTCTACACTTTTTGCAGAGATAGAATCCTATTTTACGAAACATAATATTACCCTTACACATTTAGAAACACTAAATTCTTATAGACATAGAATCTGCAAGGTTGAGGTAAAAGACCCGCTTAAAATACAAAGCTTTGAAACACAGGCAAAATACCTTGATAAAACGACTACATTATCTAATGTGAAAATCACTTCTTGTAAGGGCTTAGCAAGGACTTATCATATTGAAGTAGAAAAAAAGGATTCTGAGTGGAACTATCCTAGCAAAATAGAGATTGAAAATGCTTTCTCTTTATTGCCATCGCAAGGATATAAACTGCCTATTTTTGCGGGATTTGACATAGAGAAAAAGCCCTTTTATTTTGACTTAGTAAAAGAAGCACATTTAATTGTCGCGGGGAAAACAGGTAGCGGAAAAACGATATTATTGCAAAGCATAATACATTCTCTTTTATTGAGTAATAAAGCAGAAATTGTGGTGATAGACCCAAAACTAGGCATTGATTATCAAATCTTTGGCGATAAAATAAGGCTTATTACAGAGAGTGAAGAAGCGTGTGAGTTTTTAGATGATTTGATAGAAGAGATGAAATAGCGAAATGAGCGTATGGTAACAGCAAAAGTAAGTGATATAGAATCGCTTGACTTGACATATAAGATTGTTTTTGTTGAAGAGCTAAATTTTGTGATTAGGGATAATAAAGAGATTGAGAAAAAACTTGCAAAAAATATGTTTATCGTGCGTCAAGCAGGGATTCACATCATACTTGGTATGCAAAATCCAGATTCAAAAAATCTAAGTAGCGATTTACGAAATAGTGCTAGTCGCATAGCTTTATGTGTAGCTAAGGCAGAAAACTCTAGAGTGATACTTGGTGAAAGTGGAGCTGAAAAACTGAGTGGTAAAGGCGATATGTTAATCAAGCTAGATGGTGCAAGCAGCCCAAAACGAGTGTTTGGTGTAAAGATTGATTGATGATTCTATTTTACAATATTCTATGCTTTATGAAAAAATAGAAAAATCTATCGTTTCATTTTTAAAAAGAGATTCTACGCATTGCAATGCTAAGTATTATCTGACTCTAGTTTTAATATAGAATCTGTTTGCACTGCGATTGGAATATGTTCTTTTTCTAGCCACATATCATGGCAGTAATCACACGCTTTAAAAAAATCTTGTGCGTAAAAATCTACAATCCTTTGTCTAAGATTAGAATCTGAAAGATTGATAAAATCCCCTTGAAATTCTCTCAAACCTTTAAGACGAGAAAGAGAACTTGCAATGGGACATATAAACAAAGCACCATCTGGGGCAATGCTTGTTTCAGATTCTATTGTCTCTTTTGTGCTATCACGCCTTATGCCTTCACTACTCATGAGACTAACGCAAGGCATCATACAGGCTTTAAAGTTGCGTATGATATCCTCATTTGTGCGACCTCTCTTATAGATTTTGCCCGGATTCCACCACGATGAGTTCTTATCCGTCCAAATTACATAGTATGGAATCTTATGGGTTTTTAGTTGATCTATAAGGCTTTCTTGCTTCAATGGGACTTTTAGATTCGGTGATCTGCTGTAATCTGATATGCAAACTATCGCATTAGGACAATCCTTTAATGCAGCAAGGGATTTATCGTTAAAGATTCTTGTGCCATTTGTAACAATGTTAAAACTTCTTACTTTCTTTTCTCGTCCAAGATATGTAATCACTTTATCAAGATCTTTAAACAATAGCGGCTCTCCACCGATAATACGAACACTATGTATAGAATCTATGGCAGCAAAAAACTTATCTAGTGATTGCTTGATGCCCTCATAAGTGCAAGTGTATTGATTTTTTGAATCAAAATATTGCATAAGATTATTGCAAGATTCACAACGCAAAGTGCATTTTGTAGTTAATACAAGCTCAATATATGGTATATCTACTTTGCCAAGTTTTACGCGTTTTTTGTAATATGAACGGATAAATTTCATTGCGATATTTTCAAGTTTTTTATCCAGTTTATGCTTTTTCCATGCAACATATTGAGAGAGTGTTGAAAAGAATTGTGATGGATTCTGTTTTATATCTTTTTTAACCTGTTTGAAGCTAATGTATGAGTATTTGCTTGATACTTCACTTCTTCTGCGTGCTTTTCCCACAAGATACATGCAGAGTGCATGTATTATGCGTTTTGGCTCTTTTTTTATTTGTTCTTTTGTTTGCTTGAATTTAAAGTGTTTGCAGTATTCCCCAAAATGATATACATTGTGTCCTATATATCGTGCTTTAAAGGTTTCTTCATCTCTATGGGGGGGGGGGGGGTGATTGTTGTCATATTGTTCCTTAAATAATGATATTGCAATTGTGTTATTATAATAAAGATTTCATTATATTGCAATATTGCATTTTTATAGCAAAACAATAAATACACCTAATTTTGCTTTGCAAACTTTATTAGATTCTGTATTCTTTTAATACTCTCATCTTTATCTAAAATGCAAAGACATGCACCCAAATCAATGCCACCCTTTTGTCCTAAAAGCCCAAGTCTTAAGGCTTGCATAAATATGCTAGGTTTTATTGCGAATGTATTTGCAATATTATTTGCATGTTCTTGTATGAGAGATTTTGTGCTATCTATATTTAGTGTTGCATTTTGTAATTTATCTATAAATTGACTTAAGGCTTGTTCTAAAATCGCCTTAGTATCTTGTGTGAATAGCTTATCATACAAGGCTTTATCATAGCTTGCTTGTTGTGATTTATTCATGTTTTCACTCTCAAGTGTTAAAGGCGTATTAAGGATTTGTGCGATTGCATTTCTCATGCTTATAAGATCATTTACACGCGTTTTTAACTCGTTTAAGAGTATGTTTTTTCTCTCATTGGGTAGGGTTTCTAGAATCTCCACATTAAGCAATTGCATTAACTTTTCATTATCCATTGCCTTAATGTATTCTGCGTTTAGCCAATATAGCTTTGAGAAGTTACAGCCTGAAGGATTGCTATTAATCCTGTGTGGATCAAAACACTCAATCATTTCTTGCAAACTAAAGATTTCCTTATCACCATGCCCATACCCAAGCTTAAATAAGAAGTTCAGCAAAGCCTCTGGCAAGACCCCGCTATCTCTATATTCTAATACAGATAACGCCCCATCTCTTTTGCTTAGTTTTTTACCCTGTTCGTTACAAATCATAGGGATATGATAGAATCTTGGTATATCAAAGCCTAATGCCTTATACACAAGTAGTTGCTTTGGCGTGTTTGAGATATGATCATCACCGCGTATAATATCTGTAATCCCGCTTAGTGCATCATCAATAGCAACGACAAAATTATAAGTCGGCGTGCCATCACTGCGTAAAATCACAAAGTCATCTAACTCACTCGCTTGAAAGCTAATATTCCCTTTCACACCATCTTCAAAGCTAATAACGCCCTCTAGCGGGGCTTTAATACGCACACAAGGAGCTATATCCTTTGGGACTTCACCGATAAAATCCCTGTATTTACGACTGCAATTTGCATGATTTGCCCCCTTATTTTGTGTCCGCATAGCCGCTAACTCATCTTTTGTGAGATAGCAATGATAGGCGTGTTTAGAATCTAAAAGCTTTTGTGCGTATTGCTGATAAATTTGTGTTCGCTCACTTTGAAAAAGCATAGGACTATCATACTCTAACCCCACCCATTTAAATGCCTCTAAGATTCCATCAAGTGCTTCCTTGCTATTTCTCTCTGTGTCTGTATCTTCTATGCGTAATAAAAATTTACCATTTTTTGCTCTTGCGTGTAGATAGCTATATAATGCGGTGCGTAATCCACCGATATGTAAATGCCCTGTTGGCGATGGTGCAAATCTTGTTGTAATCATATTTTCCCTTTTATGTTTGGAATCTTTTACAAATGAATCTAAAATTATAATTTATTTTTGATAAATAGGGGGAGATAAGTGTATTTTGCGTTTCTGAACTTGGGCAGAATATTGAATATTTATAAAATAAAGCTAGTCAATATCTAAAAATTACTTTGCGTTTATAGATAGATTCTATATCCTTGAAAGAACATTAAGGCTAATCTGTATAAGATTCTATATTTAGGTCGCTAGTCTTTATAATCTACACGGCATTAGTAACTATTATGTCAAACAAAATTTATTTATTCACTTTTCAGTGTATTATCCCCAACGATAGGTTTAAACTCGCGTGTGATGAGATTATAGTTTAGAATCTGTCCATTCATAATGTTGTAATACCAACCATAGATTTGCAATTCTCCACGATTAAAACGCTTTTCTACAAATGGATAGCTTAAGAGATTATGAAGCTGTTGTTGGATATTTTGCAATTCTGTGAGCCAAATGCGTTTATGCTCACTCTCTGGTTGCATGGTTTCAACTTTTTCTATTGTTGGGTTTAAAAGCTCAAGCCATTTTTTTACATAAGGCATTTCATTTAGCATATCGTGGTTATAGACCGCCGCACATGCCCCACAATTACTATGCCCACACACAATAATATTTTTCACTTTAAGCTTACAAATAGAGTATTCAATCGATGAAGTGGTAGCAAGATAGCCCTCCATCATCTCGTTATTTTCATCTTTAAATGGCGGTATTAAATTGCCAATATTTCGCACAACATAAAGCTCACCGGGCTTTGAATGCGTGAGTCTGTTTGGATCGATTCTAGAATCTACACAGGTAATAAAAAGCGTGTGTGGTTTATTTTCCTGCAAACTTTTAAAAAAGGCTTTTTCATTATTATAATCTTCTTCATAAAATTTTATTGCACCTTGAAAGAGTTCGTTCATATCCTGCCTTAATTAAGAGTTTTTGCCTATTTGCAATTATACAAAATGTTTCTATATAATGCAATTTTTAGTTTGATTGCACAAAGAGAGATAATGATACATACTATTATACACACCATTCTTGACATTATAGAATCTTTTGGATATTTTGGCATTTTTATTTTCATGGCGATAGAATCAAGTGTGCTGCCCCTGCCTAGTGAAGTGGTGATGATACCTGCTGGTTATCTCGTGTGGGAGGGTAAGATGAATCCTGTATTAGCCATTCTTGCGGGGACTTTTGGTAGCCTTGCTGGTGCATTATGTAATTATTTTATAGCCATAAAAATAGGAAGAATCTTTGTTATAAAATATGGAAAATACTTTTTTATGAAAGAAAAAAGCCTTGTTACAACAGAGAAATTTTTTAATAAGCATGGAGAGATTAGCACTTTTATAGGTCGGCTTATCCCTGTTGTAAGGCATTATATCTCTTTACCTGCAGGACTTGCTAAGATGAATCTAGTGCGTTTTAGCATTTTTACACTCATTGGGGCTGGTATTTGGGTGAGTATTTTGACGGGGTTTGGATATTGGCTTGGCGATACTTTTAGTGGGATTGATATTAATGAAATTGTGGATACATTTGGCAGAGGTGAGCTTGATTCTACACAGCAAGATATTAAGGCGAAAATGCGTCTTATTGTAGTTGTGGTGCTTGGCTTTGTGTGTATATGTGCTTTGATATATATGTGGTTTATGCGTAAGAGAAAACAGAAATAAATCCTTGTCGCTGCGTTTAAATCACTCAATTTAGGCTTTGTAAGCCCTGCTTAAGAAATCTTAATACTGCATTTGAAGCTTTACACAGAATTCATTTGAATCTAAAATAACAAAACATCATTAAATCTCTACAAAATAGCCCTGCCTTATAGAAACATAGCAGTATATTATAATTAATGACTAAAAAAACATTATATCAATATACTAATTAAAGTTAATAATATTGACTAAAGGTTGTATTTATTTATCAAACTTATGTTATAATTGCTAACTCAAAATATGAAATTAGGAGTTTAATATGGCAAAAAAAGCATTTCAAACAGAAATCAAGCAATTACTTGATTTAATGATACATTCTCTTTATTCTAATAAAGAAATATTCTTACGAGAACTTATCTCAAATGCAAGTGATGCTCTCGATAAGCTAAATCATCTCACACTAAGCGATGATGCGTATAAAAGCCTTGTGTTTAATCCAAGAATTACTATTAGCTTTGATAGTGAAAAAAAGATTCTAAAAATCGCTGATAATGGTATCGGTATGAATGAAGATGACCTAAACAATCATCTTGGCACGATAGCAAAAAGTGGCACAAAAAGCTTTTTAGAGAATCTAAGTGGCGATAAAAAGAAAGATTCTAATCTTATTGGGCAGTTTGGTGTGGGCTTTTACTCAAGCTTTATGGTAGCCGAAAAAGTGGTCGTCAATACGAAAAAGGCACTCGATACAAAGGCATACACATGGATAAGTAGTGGCGATGGCGAATATGAGATTCTAGAATCAAGTAAAGAGGACTTCGGCACAGAAATCACGCTTTACCTCAAAGATGATGCAAAAGAGTATTGCAATAAATGGAGTATTGAAGATGTGATTAAGCGATATTCAAATCACATTCAATTCCCTATATTTTTGCAATACACAGAAGAGAAAAAAGAAGAGGGCAAAGAAGAGACTATTAAGGAAGAAAAAGAAGACCAAGTCAATAAAGCAAAAGCCCTTTGGACTATGTCAAAAAGCGAGTTAAAAAAAGAGGATTATGAAGACTTTTTTGGCACACTTGCCTATGATAAGGAAAAGCCTATAAGCTACATACACACTCACGCAGAAGGGAAACTGCAGTATAAAAGCCTATTTTATATCCCCGCAACACCGCCATTTGATATGCAAAGAATGGATTATAAATCACATGTGAAGCTATATGTAAAACGCGTGTTTATAACCGATGATGATAAAGAATTGCTGCCTTCATATTTGCGATTTATACATGGGATAATTGATAGCGATGACTTACCACTCAATGTAAGCAGAGAGATATTGCAAGAAAATAAGATTCTAGAACAAATCAAAAGTGCATCAGTTAAAAAAGTATTAAGCATGATAGAATCTCTCATAAAAGATGAAGCAAAATATAAAGATTTTTATACAAAATATGGCAAGGTGCTAAAAGAGGGGCTATATGGCGATTATGAAAATAAAGAGAAGCTATTGCAACTTATGCGTGCGTATTCGCTGAAAAAGGGCGAGTATATAAGCCTTAAAGCCTATAAAGAAGCAATGCTTGCAGAGCAAAAAGGTATATTCTATGCAATAGGCAAGGATTTAGAAACGCTGAAAAATAATCCTGTGTTAGAGAAATTTAAAGACTATGATGTGCTTTTATTTGCCGATGAGGTGGATAACTTTGTCATTCCTACAATTGGCGAGTTTGATGGCACAAAGCTGCTTGATATTAATAGCAAAGAGGCAAGCGAGGGTATCAAAAGTGAGATTAGTGAAGAGCAAAAGAAAGCTTTTGAAACTCTTATAGAATCTTTTAAAGGGCTAGATGGTGTAAATGAAGTAAATCTTAGCGATAGTCTTACTTCACCTTTAGCACTCACTGATGAGGGCATGCAAAATAGCTATATGGAACAAATCATGCGACAAATGGGGCAAGAAATGCCAGAACCAAAAAAGAATGTAGAGATTAACATAAACCATGAATTGATACAAAAAATTAAAGATATGCCTAAGGATTTACGCGATAAATACTGCCTTATACTCTTTAATGGTGCAAAAATACTTGAGGGGCAAAGCCTAAAAGATTCTAAAAGCTATGTTGATAGCGTGCATGAAATGCTGTTAAAGAGTATTTAGTGTTGTAATTATTGGAGAGGATATTATTTTAATGTGTGTTTAGAATCTAGTAAGATTTTACACACAATCCTACATTATGTAATTTTTGCATTTGCGAAATGATCTATCTATTGATAATATTTATCCATTAAGACTTTACAAAAAAAACTTACTGCTGAAATAAAACTGAAATGATTTTATGATTCATAAAAATTAATAAGAGATTATGCAGACACATGGTGTCAAGGGGGGGACTTGAACCCCCGACCTCCGGCTTATGAGACCAGCGCTCTAAACCAGCTGAGCTACCCTGACATTTAGAGAAAGCGTATTATAGCACAATAATATATACAAAGTCAAGTCCCTTGACTTTGAAGCATTTATGAGATTTATATATTTTGATTATATTTTCTCATATAAGGAATTAATATAGTATTTTGGGTGGGACTATAACATATTTTAAGTTTTTGCACAATGCTGCATAAATTGCTAAAACATGCAACATAGAAATAAGTGAGGGTAACAATATATAAAATTAATTTATGCAATGTTTTTAACAAAATACTAAGGGATTTATCTATGTGTGTATATACCACATGATTCATAAAACTATTTTTAGCTTTTTTATAGATGTATAGGATTTTAAAGCCTTTAAATAATACGCCAATCCATAGGCATTTTACCCATATCTTGCAGAGCTTTATTTGCCTGCAAGAATACACCGCTGCCTACAAAACCCCTAGCAAGTGGGCTAGGATGTGGGGCTGTGATGATTGCGTGTTTTGTGCTATCGATTAGAGAGATTTTCTTTTTAGCAAAATTCCCCCATAGCATAAATACAATACCGCTAAAATGCGTTGAGAGAGCATAAATTACAGAATCTGTGAAAGTTTCCCAGCCAAAATGCTTATGCGAACCTGCCATGCCTTTTTGCACACTAAGGATAGCGTTAAGCAATAGCACACCTTTTGTAGCCCATTGTGTTAAATCACCATGATTTGGCATACAAATGCCTAGACTATTTTCAAGCTCTTTGTAAATATTTTTTAGACTAGGTGGTATTGGCACGACTTTTGGCACACTAAAGCTTAAGCCCATAGCCTGCGGTATTTCTCCATCTTGTGTAAAAATGCTACCATGATAGGGGTCCTGCCCTAAGATTACAATGCGAACAGATTCTGGCGGCGTGAGATTAAATGCGTTGAAAATCAGCTCATTTGGTGGAAATATCGCATTTTTGTGCGTTTGTAAAGCTTGTTTATAATGCTTTATGATTTCTAAAAAATAGGGTTTGCTAAACTCATCTTTAAGTAGATTAACCCATTGTGGTGAAAGTGTTTTGGGTATCAACATGATTAATGATTAGAACTCAAAGAGCCATTATAGATATACTGCACAGGTTTGCGAAACTCCATTCTTGACACGGTGTCATTAATCAAGTTTGTAAAGACATGTAAATCTGTGTATTGTCCGCTATCAACGGCTGCATTCCCTGCTACATACAGCACCCTAGTCTTTTTATACACATCATACCAATCAAATGCTACGCGATAAGCATCACGCACAACTCGCTTTGTGTTTTTCTTTGTAGATTCTCCATTTTTTGTATCAATACTACATGAAGGGACACCATTTATCACATTACAAACACCTGTTGCATTAAATGTATATTGATAGTTACTTGCTGGATCTAACTGCTCCTTAGCAACGCGAATGTAGATCACATTTCTAGCATAGGAAGTATCAATCTGCCCTTGCATATAGATATTATTGAATCCCCTTTTTTTAAAGGCTAGTAGTGCTTGTCCTGCATAGTATTTTGATGAAAGATCCCACGGGTCTGATACGATAATTGTCGGTGCATTTGTATCAAAATCATAGGTTGGCAACACGGTAGAATAATACTCTGCTTTATAGTTACCTTGAGAACAAGCTGCAAATATAAACGCAAGAAAAAGCAGTGATACAAATCTTATTGAAATAAAAAATCTTAACATCAAAATCCCTTAGATACAAAATCCTTATAGAATCTAAAATCATAAAAGCAAAAAAGATTCCAAGCAACCATAGAGAGTATGATAGCACAATAAAGCAAGTTTTATTCTTTGGTTATGAATCTTATCCACTCTAAAGTTCTTGCCATATTGAGACAATCCCTCTCACTTACCTTAAAAATGTCTATTTAAACCCACACTTTCAACATACATGGAAATATGCAAACTATCACACAACAAACATGCACATATTACATACTATACATTATAATCTTTATGCTTCTAACTTATAGCCGACACCACGCACAGAAATGATATATTGCGGATTTTTAGGATTCTCTTCTATCTTTGATCGTAATCTGCCGATAATAACATCAATGCTTTTATTTGAGCTTTCTGGATTAATAGACTCAGATTCAATAGCGATTGCTTCTCTACTGAAAACATGCCCTTTTTTACTGATAAGCAAGGTTAGAATCTCATATTCAGCCCTTGTTAAATCAAGCTTTTTATCTTTGAAAAACACTTCCCTTGTGTCCTTATCAATGGAGAATATCACAGATTTATCTGCTATCTTTTCTTCTGCCATTTTTTGTGAATAGCGACGGAGTAGGGACTGAATGCGCGCTACAAGCTCTTTTGGATCATAAGGCTTTGGGATATAGTCATCTGCACCGCTATCAAGGGCCTTTACCTTATCATTTACATCACTTCTTGCTGATGATATGATTATAGGAATGTTTTTTTGCTTTGCGACTTTTTTGCACACTTCGAGTCCATCAAGATTTGGCAAAGTAAGATCAAGTAATAAAAGATCAAAATGCTTTGTCGCAAGTGCTGACATGCCTGTATATGGCTCATCATAGTTTGTTACATGAATGTCATGTTGCTTCAGATAATCACTCAATACTTCGGCTAATTCAACATCGTCTTCAATCATTAAAATTTCTAACATTATACACCCCTGCTATTACTAGGTTTAAACAGCTTGTATTGTATAGTATATTTCATAAAAACCGCCTTAATTCCACAGAAACAGAATCTAGCATACTACGCTATTTAGGCATTAGCCTTCAATTATTTTGTTGTCCTTATGATATAAGGCACACCTTGCACACCTGCAGCAAGGCTCTCTTCTGAAATGCGTGTCATAAGATCATTATTGCCAACCTTTGGTGCATAGTCAGCACGAAATACCTTTTTTAATAACGCAATCTTTTGGTCTCTACTCTTAGCACTTTGCAATTCCTGATAATATCCAGCGGTTCTATTCTGTGCTTTTTGTCCTAATATACCCACCATTAATACTTCAAGATTTGCTTCTTTTAAATAGTCATCAAGGTGTGCTATTTCTTGCAAACAATAAGGGCAGGTGGTGTCTAAAACCATATATATGGTGTTTTTTGATGGCTTTGTAGATTCTATCTTTAATACTGAATTTGAATGTTTTTTAAATAAAGCTAATATTTTAGAATCTTTCATATCCTTATTATATTTATTCACCCCATCAATGCTAGCACGCAAAGCACTACCACTATTACTTGTCGCAATGCCCTCTGCTAAAGGGATAATGTAGCTACCATCTTTACTTACAAGTAGCGACATTCTCTCTTTATTTGGAGATTCTAAAATGATAACTGAAGCATCTTTTAATGGCTCTTGTGTATTGGAGATAACCTTAAAATCTAGCTTTGTATTTTCTTTTAAAAACTTCTGAACCACCTTGCTAGAATCTTGTGCCATCATGCTATGAGAAGTGAGACTTAAACCAAGCAGACCTAGTGAGATAAAATAAGATATCTTCATAATATTCCTTTTTTGTAATTTACAATGCGTAATTGTATAACGCATTTGTTAATTATCTAAAAAGTTTATATGTTTTAAGTCTGTTTATTTGTGTGTCGTGATTAAGAATTTAAGATTGCAAATCATTGTGCTTCGCACGATAGATAGGCTGGAAAGTTTCCAGCCTATCTAATCTTTAAGGTAATCAGTGCAATCAAGTTTGACAGAATAGCAATAATCCAAAATCGCACGATGATTTTATTCTCCGCCCAGCCTTTTGCTTCAAAATGATGATGGATTGGTGCCATTAAAAAGATTCTCTTCTGACGCAGTTTATAACTACCGATTTGCAAAATTACAGAAATAGTCTCAATCACAAAGATAGACCCCATAAGGATTAATAGAATCTCATTCTTTGACACAATGGCACAATATGCGATAAAGCCACCCAAAGCTAAACTCCCACTATCGCCCATAAAGACTTGTGCGGGATGGCAGTTATACCACAAAAAGCCAAAGAGTGCGCCTATCATCGCAAGGCTTAAAACCATAACTTCACCAGAATCTACAATGTGGGGCCAAAGCAGATATTTTGCCATTTCTACATTGCCGCCGACATACACAAATACGCTTAAAGATGCAAGCGCACAAATGCTAGGAATAGTCGCTAATCCATCGAGTCCATCGGTTACATTCACCGCATTTGTAGTCGCTAGAAATACAATCACCCAAAAAGCAATCATAAAATAAGATTCTAAAGTAATTAAGGGCTTTTTAAGCATGGGAATGTAAAAATCCGTGCTTAAGCCAGACATATACAGCCACACACTTAAAATGAGAGCCACACAGGCTAAAAGCAAAAATTTTGCTCTTGAACTCATACCTGCATTACTCTTTGCTGAAATCTTCATATAATCATCTCTTGCACCAATAAGCATGAAAGTAATAAGGCAGATTAGCCCGATTTGCACATAAGAATTGCTAAGATTTGCACAAAATAGACTTGATATAACCGCAGAAAATACAAACACCAAGCCACCCATAGTCGGCGTGTCTTTCTTATTTGCATGTGCTTTTATGGAAGAAGAAATGGGCTGACTAGCCTTTTTTGCCTTAGCCCATGCGATAAAAAGCGGCATACAATACACACTGAGTAAAAAGGCAATAAAAAAGGCTAAACCAGAACGAAAAGTAATGTATTTTAATAGTGTAATATTTAAGATTCCATGCAATTCATAAAACATAAACTTCCTTAATGTGTCGATAAAAGTTAAAATGGAATTCTACTATATTACTGCATGTTTGTGGTGTTTTCTCTTTATAAAAGATCAAATTGTTGTTCTAAAATTTTTTACATTGTAAATGGGTCGCCAATCTTATTAACAATAAATATACGAAGTTATTACTGACAATAATTTGATATAATACGCCCTATTTCATTCACATTGAGGATTTATTATGAAACTCTCGCTTGTTGTTCCCTGCTATAACGAACAAAAAAGTTTAGAATCTTTTAGCAAAGAGATTTTTAGCATTTTAGATTCTATCTCTAATGACCATAGCAATACTGCTCTTACATTTGAGTGTATTTTTGTAAATGATGGCAGCAAGGATAATACAATAGAATTGCTACTTGCCTTAAAGGCTATGCAGTCTTATTCCCCAAATGACAAAGATTTGGCAGTCCATAATGAAAACATTATAGAATCTAAGCAGCCTGTAACACAAAATTCTAATCCCTATAATCTCACTATGCCACCAAACAATTGTGAAATAAAAGTAATTGATTTTACACGCAATTTTGGCAAAGAAGCGGCTATGTATGCAGGGCTTAAAGAGAGTAGTGGGGATTGCGTTGTGATTATGGACGCTGATTTACAAGACCCACCGCTTTTATTGCCACAAATGTTTAAAAAATGGTTGCAAGATGAAGCAGATATAATCTATGCTAGACGCATTAATCGTGCAGGTGAAGGATTTATAAGATCAAGGCTTTCAGAAGGATTCTATACATTGCATAATCTTATCTCATCAGTGCATTTAGAATCTGGTGTGAGAGATTTTAGACTGCTTGATAGGCAAGTTGTAAATGCCCTGCTTTCCATGAGTGAATATCATAGATTCTCAAAGGCTATGTTTGAATGGGTGGGATTTAGAAAAATTGGCTTAGAATATGAGAATATTCCGCGTCATCAAGGCAGTAGTGGTTGGAGCTTATGGAAGCTTTTTAAATATAGTGTTGAAGGCTTTATTAGCTTTAGCACCATGCCTTTGCGTATTGCTTTTATACTTGGTTTTGTGATGAGTTTATTTAGTCTTGGTTATGGCTTGTATGCTATTATTGGTGCTTTGTGTTTTGGGAATGTTGTGCGTGGTTGGACTTCGCTTGTTGCTTTAATCGTATTTATTGGTGGTATGCAGCTTATCATTCTTGGAATCATTGGTGAATATATCGCTAGGATTTATGAGCAAGTAAAAAGGCGTCCAATTTATATCAAACGACATGATAGAAAAGCATAATCAAAAGATTCTCAATTGAGACACAAAAAGATTTGAAATTAAAGGGGACAAGTAAATGCAAAAATCAGTCGTGAATAAGTCATGGTTACTCATGGGGGGGGGGGTTACTTATCCTTCTTCTTTCACTTGGTATTAGAATCTACTTTTTGGAACAGAAAAAAGATGCACATGTTGATGAGATTCTATCAATCATATTGACTGAATATAACCAGTATGGTTGGGGTAAGCGTTTTGAAGAAGAGAAGGTATTTAGTAGCGATTCTGCAAAGCAGGGGTTGTTATGGAATGACCCTAGCATAAAAGGTGCGTTTCAAGATGTATATAAATTATGGAAAAACAATAGAGATGATCCACATACAAGTCTCTACTACATTATATTTCGTTTATGGCATATAGGCTACACAGATACAAATTTACAACATATATTTTATCGTGGCATAAGTTTAAATCTCGTATTTTTTCTTGTTGGATTTTATTGTGCTTATCGCATTGCTACGAAATTATTACAAAATGAATGGCTTGTTTTACTCTTTTTATCACTTGCATTTCTAAATCCTGCAAGCATAGGCAACACTTTGTTTATGCGACCTTATGCTTTGCAGGAAATGCTATTTCTAGCATTTTGTTTGGGCTTTGTTTGCATAGTTGAGAGATTAAAACTAGATTATCGCAAGTATAATTCATGGCGTTATTATGTTGTATTTGGATTTTTGAGTGCATTGCTGTTATCAAGTGGATATTTTGCTGTGCCGTTTGTATTATTGGTGTTTTTATGTGCTAGTTTATGGGAGCTAAAGTATTTTACAAGGGAGAAAAAATGGCAAATATTTTTTCCACTATCTCTTATTACTGCTGTTATATTTTGTTTTCTTTTATATACAAAATATTCTCGTGGATTCCGTGGTTCTCGCGGAGTGGAGGCAGGTGAAAAGCTAAACTTTACATATTTAAAAGAGAATCTGCTAAACAATACTGAAAATTTTTTCAATATCTTAAGCTTCAATCTTTCATGGATTATTTTAGGGATAATGTTGCTTGGATTATGTTTGGCACTCTTGTATCGCAAAAGATTGTGCTATAAGAAGGATTTATTTGTTATTTTCTTTGGAGTTTGTGCGTTTATTTGGTCGTATGCTGTTATTTATGTTGCCCCTTATAAAACCTTGCGTTATATTATGTCAATTTTTCCTATATTTTTATTATTATTGCCATTTGGGCTTTATATGATAAATACAGGTTTAAAAGTATGCAACATAAATAAATATTTGCGTAACACTCTTATTGGCATACTTGGTATATATTGTGTGTATGCAATAGTGCCAAAAGATAGCAGTAAAATTGAATTTATAAATTACCATATCACAGAATCCCAACCGCCAAGAGATGATAAGCAAATGATAGTCGTTGTATTGCAAGCCATGTATATGTATGCTAATATCCTGCCCTATTTGGATAAAGACATGATATTTTTAGATGACTGCACGAAACTATCTAGCATAATAGAAAAATATGGACACATTGAGCTTATAACAGATGAAGGTCAATGCAAACTAGATCAATATGATTCCAAAGCATATTGGAAGGCAGGAGGGTTGCAAAGCGTGATAGCGAATCAAAAAAGTTCTAACTAGCCCCATTAAAACTTAGCTAAAATCAAGCTTATAGCTTTTTATAAAGGCATTTTATAGAATCTTTTTATGCAATTAATATACTAAATTAATCTTAGATTCTAAAATAAACCATCAAGGACTAACGCACATGCGTTTGCAAGAGTATATTCGGTTCTATTTGTATATATTGTGTGGCAAGGTAGCGTTCAAGCTCTAAATGGCGATTGAGTATGGGGAGTGAGTATTCAGCAATGATTCCTTTCTTGCTTAGATAAGCATAAGTCTCTGTTGTGGCAAACTCGCTCTCATCTTGTAAGATTCGCACTAAAGTATCTGCATTGATAGAATCTCTAAATTCTTTTTCATCTTCAAATATAAGTGTAAAATAATCAATATATTTTTCTTGTAATGCTTTTTGAAGTTTTTTAGGTGTGTCTTTCGTGATATTTGAAGTAGCATTTGAATCTTGTGTAAAATACTCTTTTGTAAAGCTAAGTCGCGTTTGTATTTGCAGTAAAAAGCTAATAAGCATAATCACACACACATGGAAAAAATCATCTTTTTCATACACACGCACACACATGCTATATGGCTTTTTTGTCTCATAGATATTATCAAGACTTGCTGTGCGTGCGATATTCTTTAAAAACTGGCTGTAATTGTGATTAAGATTATAGAGAAACTCAATCTCATCAGCACTCAAAATCTCACTAAAGCAACCAATAATATCCGAATACAAGCTATTATGTAAAATCACACTATTAGGGCTTGTCTGCACGAGTTTGCCAAGTAAGAGTTTGCTACCAAAAGGCTGTAAATAGCCCGGTGAAAATGTGCGTGGTGTGCCTGATACAAGCTTTGATTTATACGCGCCATTAATACAGATAGATACCTTTAGCTTATTTATCGCATAATTCATTTCAGCTTTATTGTAGGTAAAAAGGCTAAAGTTTGAAGTGTCTTCTGGCAGGTTTGCTATTAAATCTGCAAGGCTTGTTTGTGTAACTTGTGAAGGGATAAAAATCTGCTTTGCTACCTCATAGATGTAAGAATCTGTATAGATTAGAATTTGTGCGTGCAGGCTAAATCGCATATACTGCACTTCCTTTGCTGCTTCATGTATGTCATAAAATGAGCTGATAAATATAACACTAACGCCTTTATCCCATACTAAAAAGTTACTTGTTTTCTCACTCGCCTGTAATTTCATAAAATCTTGTTTTGTAATGATTTCATAATCAATAAATTCTTTCTCTCTTACCCTTTTACTCTCCATCACACATAAAAACGGGCAGAAATCAAATATAGGCGTGAAAAGATAATAAAAGATTCTAGCGATTACAGAATCTTCTAGAAATGAGACATTACCCACCATGATATTACTTGCTATTACTGCACCAATCTCATGTATAGCTAACTTTTTTGTATGGATAAAGATATTTCCAAGCGGCATGAGTAAAACAGATTCTGTCTCTTGCAAGAGTTGCTTATATGAATAGGCGTAATACTTAAAGCTATCAAGTAGCATATAGACTTGTTCTTCATAAATGCTTTGTGGTGTGTTTGGATATAGCTCACAAAGTGTCGCAAAAAGGGCTGGTATGCACTCTTTTAATCGCCCGATGATAGAAGTTATGATATTGCTTCTATTTTGCAGAATCTCTTCTTGCATTTTTTGTGCTTTTGCTAATTCTTCTTTTTCTTTCTCTGCATAGAGTGAAAATGTAGCCGGAGCATTATTCATACTTTGCATATTTAGCCTGTGCATATCTTGTGCGTTTAGGTATAAAATATCTTCTAGATTATTTGTATTTGGCATAGATATTTGCAGGTTTTCTAAGTCTTTTAGAAATGAAGATTGTTTGTTTGTATCATTAGAATCTTTGCTAGATTCTGTATTAGAATCTTTATTAGATAAATTTGCTAAAAGCATCATTTGTGATAATACTAAAGGCTTTCTTAGCGTATAGTCAAAGGTTTCAAAGTTATATTGCTGTGTTTGAGTTAAAAGCGTAGAATCTTTTAGGGCATTAAGGCTATATTCTTTTTTAATCTCATCTTTTTTACTCTGGGCTAGACTTTGCAGGAAGGCTTTAGACTTTTTCTCCCATTCTTGTTTATTATAAAGCATTGAGATATAATCAAGTAAGCCATAATTAAGACTTGTATGCACTCCTTTTAATCGCAGGGCAATCATATCTGTGAAATGCGTAGTAAAGTAATTTGTGCTAAATAGCTGTGTTTCTTGCTTAGCTAAGATTCTATATAATGGATAGTGAAGACTTGCTTCTATCTCAAAGCGTATTTGCATATCAAGGCTTTTTGCAAGGGCTATAATAAACATATTTGTGCTTGTTATATGACAGGTTAGAATCTCTTTGTATTGAAAGCATTTTGTAATCAAAGCGATTAGATTACTTCTAGCATTTGCCTTATTTGTAAAATGCGTATTGATAGAGCGCGTATGTGTAGCTTTAAACTCCATAATATCATAGGTATAGTCTAAATCTTTTAGTCTTACACACAGCTTTGCCTTATTTTGACTACACAGCTTTTTGCTTAACTCGGCGATATAATCTAGGGCTTCTAATGACATAAAATGATAGCTAGGCAAACTTAGCGTAATATCAACAGGATAGCTAATGTTTTTCACCGCATTTTCTATACTCGCTAAAAGCACAAAGAGATTCTCGCAGTCATTATCAAGGATAAGCATTTTTGCATTTGAGTTATTTAAGAGTGTCTGCAAATTTGTGCTAAGCTCTGTAATGCGTTGTGCTTGATCTTTAAAATCTATGTTTAAGATAAGATTCAAAGGATTAATAATTAGCCCATTAATTTTATCTTGTGTAAAAAGCTCTAAACAAGTGTTTATAAAAGATTCTATATCGCTTTGTAGGTTTGGAAGTGGTGTAAAAACATAGAGTAAATTCTTTGCTTTTTTATGTGGCTTATATTTTTTTATATTGCTTGTTAGAATCTTATCACAGCCCTTTTTTGCATCCTTTAATAGTGCATGACTTGGCAATATTGAAAAACGATAGCAAATAAGTCTAAGCATCTCAAAGCTTGAAAAAAAGTGCTTAACAAATAGATTGTCAAGTATGAAATTATCTAAAAAAGCGTAAAAATTTTGTGGAATCTTTGAGCCTTTTTCTATGTTTTTAATATGTATCAGCATAAATTGCTCTAAAAAATCCATATCGCTTTTACTTAAAGCCTTAGTGCGATGATAAATCTCCATATCCCTTTTTCTAATATATCTTTTTGCGTTATTGAAATATGTTGTTGCGGTTGTAATTATCGCATTTTCATCATATATAGCCATTAGTTTTTACTCCATGCCTTATGTCTTAAACTCATAATGAATTATAGCAAATTAGATTTTATATTTGTAATTAAAGCATAGAGCTATTAAAAGGTAATGTTTTAGATTCTGTTTTCTTTAAAAACGACAACAACTAAAACTCATCTATATCACTTAAATCTATACCTAGCACAAGATGTACATAGTCATTAAACTGCTCCTCTGATTCCCCAATATAAGAGCTATTACCATTAAATTCCTCTATACCATCATCTCTAAAGATATAGCCTGCATAGAAGATATGTCGATCATACTTTTTCATTACTCGTGGCTTACCATCATAAAAATAAACCTCTTCTTGCATACCCCAAGAAGATTTTTTAACAAGGTTTATATTTGCAGATTTATCATAATAAATTTTAATAGGATCTAGTCGGTCTTCGTACAAACTTGTTGTCTTTTTATTATTTCTATTATAGAATGTTTCCTTATTGCCCCTGATTTCTAGTCTTTCTACGCAATATCCATCAAACACAAAGCAGTTCTTTTCCAAAATCCCAAAACTTAACCCATGCAAATAAACATTTCTAGCACCGCTTATAGTGGTTACAATCCCATGTGGCTTACCATCAATGAAGTTTATTTCATAGCTGTTTTCTTCTGGTTGATTATTATAGTATCTCGTAAAATAAAAGTTTATTTTATCAAGCTTGCCATCTTTATAGTGTCGTACCTCTTTTTGCTCATCTGTCCTATTAAAATCTGTTATATCATAAATAGTTATACTCCCATCACTAATCCTACCTTCTGTAAATGGCACAATAAGTGGCTCTTTATATTGACTTATCCAAACATTACCATGAATCTTATAGTCTTTGAGTGGTATTTCTATATATTTTTCATTGTCCCTATTATTTTTATAGCAACGCAAGATTCCATTGGAAAAATCCTTAGGCACTAATCGTTCAAATGGTGGTATCATAATCCTTGTGGTAAAGTCATCTTTAAGTCCTTTTTTATTTGTCATCATTCTAAAATGAGTTCGAAAATCCCAAATTATATCTTTACCTTCTGCCAACTCACCAAAATATTTATAATCATATCCTAGCACTCCAAGATTTTTTGTCCTGCCATTTTCCTCGATTTGACAGCCAGTAATATGTGTCATTTTTGCATACACGGGCTTTGCAATTATCACACAAAGGATAAGACATAATGCAATGCCTGTTGTTATTGCCCCTTTAGTAAAGCCACCCTCAAAGGTAGGTAATGTGCCAAATCGCTCTGCATCTTTACCTGTAGGCATGAGTGTAAATACAAAAACTATGATATGAAAGCCTAAAATAATAAGTTTTAATAATATTGCTACTTCTTCATTAAAATAATTTACCGAATCAATGAAAACTAGACTTATAAAAACCAAATAACCGATATAGTAGTATTTGGCACTAAATCCCACATCGCGTATTCTCATAGCTACTCTTACCATACTCATAAAACCATATAACAACCCAAACAATATAGCACAGAATTGTATGTGTCCCATATAGTCTTCTAGGCTTTTTGCCAATGTATAAGTGCCAATGTAATCTGCCCATACTAAAAATGACACTACCATCATAATACATATAGCCAACTCAACTAAACCCATAAACCAATATGCTCTTCTTGATATTCTAAACACATTGGGAGTAAATATACTGCTAAGGATTTTAAAATATAACATAAAACACCTTTTATAAACTTATATTGAAAGAGTGAAGTATATCGCATATATGATTATAGGGAGCTTAGATGGGTATTGTTGATGGTTTAAATCTGTATTGGTTTCTCTGTTAAAGAGTCTTTTTGTGTTTGTTATTCTTCTGCTTACTTATTGCCATGAGGGATAGAATCTTGAATTTATATATTGTTATACTTAGTCTTTTAAAAAGGCGAAATATCCTTTTTTAGAATCTTTTGTAGATTCTAGATTTTTAGATATTTGCCTAAAGGATTAGTATGAAAAGCGGGAGAGTGAGTATGATAAAATACATTGTTGTTTTGAGACTCTTTCTTTGTCATTTTGAGCGTTAGTGAAAAATATCTTTTTTTTTTTTTAGAATCTTTTGAGATTTCATATTGATAGATACTTTATCCAAAGGCTTAGTTATGATAATTACTAAGCCTTAGATTCTAATTCCATTTGGTGCATTTTGACAAAACTTTAGAATCTGTTTTTACATATTCACACTTTTTTTGTAGAATAAAAGATTTATCATAGCGTTTTAAATCTTAAATCTCACAGACACAAGGAAATATCATGGTAAAGTTTCATTTAGGCTTTAAGAATCTAGCTATAAATACCGATGAGTCTAAGAGTGAGAGAGATGAAATCTTTACAAAATTAATCAATGAAAAAAAGCAGCAAGAAAGCGGCTACTACAATCTCCCCTATGAGACAAAAGCCCTGCAAGATTCCCTTGCATATATGCAGCATAATAGTGCGGTGCTAAAGGATCTCATACATATTGTAATCATTGGTATAGGTGGGAGCTCACTTGGCTTAAAAGCTATTGATACAATGCTCTATCATCTACCCCATAGAAATAATATTTCAGTAAAATTTTTAGAGCATACAGACCCATTAAAGATACAAAAATCACTGAAAAAAATTCGACTTCACACCACGCTTTTTATCGTGATTTCAAAGTCTGGCATGACGATTGAGACTACTTCTTTGATGAAATATTGCATTTGGCGGTATAATCTTTTGGAATCTTGTGTGAAAAATCGCTTACTCATCATCACAGATACAAACTCGCCACTTGATACATGGGCAAAGCAAAATGGCGTGTATAGTGTTGGCATTGAAAGCAATATTGGCGGGCGTTTTAGTGTGCTTAGTGCGGTTGGAATCTTGCCTTTAATGCTGCTTGGCTATAAGGTAGATTCTATACTTAAAGGGGCAAGAGATTTGCAAGACTCTTTTCTTAAAAGAGAGGAAGAGCATATATTAGAAAAAGCACAATTTATGGCAAAAAATCATAGCACTTTACCGATGAATATCTTGTTTTCATATTCGAGTTCTTTTAGGGATTTTAATCTTTGGTATGTGCAGCTATGGGGGGAGAGCTTAGGCAAAATTGATAGAGATTCTAAAAAGATTGGCTTAACGCCTATTAGCCTTATAGGCAGCATTGACCAGCATTCATTTTTGCAGCTTATTTTAGAGGGTAAGCAGGATAAAACCATTACTTTTTTAGGCATTAAAGAAGAGGGGTATAATGAGCTTGTGATACCTGATATAAAATTGCAAGGATTAGAGCAAACTGATTTTGTAAATACAATCTCTTTTGCTAAACTGCTTGCGACACAAAAAAAGGCTACAATGCGTGTTTTGCAAGATGAGGGTTTGCCTATTGACTGCATTGAGATTGATTTATTAAATGAAGAAAATATCGGCTGTCTTATCATGTATTATGAGCTACTCACTTCTGCTGTTGGCTGCATTTTTGGCATACAAACCTATAATCAACCCGCAGTTGAAAGAGGCAAAAAGCTTTTGTGCGAGATGCTTAAATAGTTGAGTGGTGTTTATTGCAGAGTAAATTATTAAAAACCTTTATGTACTTAATTATAGAATGCTTACACTACGTCTTGTTGCAAACTTTTAGAATCTTTGTGTTTGTTGAGACCACGGCAATTTTACTTTGAAGCACTTTTACTATAAAAATATACATACAAATAGACCATATTACACATAAAATAGCAACCAACATGTAAAAAAATCTCAAAACACTTTAGCTTCTACTCATACAACACAACATAAACATTCTGTGGTCCATGCACGCCAAAGACGGTTTGTAACTCAATATCAGCTGTCCTACTAGGTCCTGCTAGAAATACAATATTTGTAGGTAGTCCAGAATCTTGTCCGCTAGTCTTTAGTATCTTAAATGCAGAAAAAAGATTTGGCACAATAGAATCTTTATGCAACAAAATAATGCAAGTTTTCACCACAAGAGAGGCTAATCTAGGATTACATTCATTTGTCCCAAGCCCTACTATACCCAAATTTGCTACGCCGACTTGAGCGTGCAAAATACTTGCTTCAATGCTAAAAAGCTTATCACGCATAGAATCTACGCTTGTATCATACAGCAGGGTTTGTGTCTCTAAAGACTGCATAAACGAATCTTGCATATTTGCGATATTTTTCGCACAAAGCAATTCTTTAATGTCGCATTCTTTAATAATCTCATTAATGCTATTTGCTAGAGAATCTTTTGTCGTAGTTATGAGGTGTGCCATATTTGCCTTTTGATACTGCGTATAGACAGAGAGTAGATTCTTTCTATCATATATCATTGTGTCAAAATGTGTGGGCCTAACTGATTGTATAGGATTTGTGCGAGTTGCTTCTCTCACTGCTTGTAAAATGCTATCTCTACTCATAGATTACTCCTTTCATTTTCTTTACTTTTGCATGGAGATTCCCGTTTAGTGTTGGTAACTCATGGTTTTGTAGCCATTTACCAAGCATGCTTTTCTGCACGAATGAAAAAGGTGTTACATATCGCAATAGCGGTGAGAAAATGTGCATCATTTTAAAAGCCATACGCCATTTAAAGCCATTGGTAGCCGCTTTGCTAAACTGCTGCATCATTTTTTGTTCTTTAGAATCTCTTTGTGTCTCATGATAGCCCGCTATTTTCATACGCCCTTGTCCTACTCTCTCACTGCGTAAATCGCGTATGAGTTCAGCTAATGGAATCTTAACGGGGCATTTCTCACTGCAACGCCCACAAAGACTGCATAAATTTGTCATATAGCCGCAATTATTTAGCCCAAAAATATGTGGAGAAATGACTTCGCCAATAGGTCCGGGATAGGTTACAAGATAGGAATGCCCCCCGATTTTATCATACACTGGGCAGTGATTAAGACATGTCCCACAGCGGATACAGCTTAGGGCTTTGTGAAAATGCGGCTCGGCTAGCATTTTTGATCGATTGTTATCAAGCATGATAATATGCACTTCTTTTGGTCCATCAAGCTCTTTTTCTTTTCGTGGGCTTGAGATAATATTGTTGTAGCAAGTAATGGGTGCTCCAGTGGCAGAAGGCACAAGCAGAGTATCTAGCACACACGCATCTTCAAAGCTTTCTACAATCTTTTCAATACCACAAATTGCGACATGAATATCACATGCACTAGAACTCATACGCCCATTGCCCTCATTCTCAAGTAGCCAAATAGCCCCTTCATTTGCAATGGCAAAATTCACACCTGTTAAGCCCATTTTAAAACTTTGAAACTGATTTCTCAAATGCACTCTTGCTATGCCATTTAGCTCTTCTGGGATATTTGTAAAGCTTACTTTAAGATTCTTTTCAAAAATTTTTCCAATTTGATTGCGATTTTTATGGATTGCAGGGACTACTATATGCACCGGTGTCTCATCGATAAGCTGGATTATAAGCTCACCTAAGTCCGTTTCTACGGCTTTCACACCCTTTTCTTTTAAAAACGCATTGAGATGGATCTCTTCACTTGCCATAGATTTACCCTTAAGGATAGTATCTACATTTTTCTCTTTTGCAAGATTATAGATAATCTCATTTGCTTCTTTAGAATCTTTCGCCCAATGCACCTTTATGCCTTGCTTTGTAGCATTAGATTCAAACCTTTCTAAAAGCTCTGGCAAATTGCTTAATGCCCTTTGCTTAATCTGCCTACCAAGCTCACGCAAACCCTCCCAATCATAATAGCGACTAGCAATTAGCTTTTTCCTATTTGCCTTTAAAGCGTCCATTGATGACTTGAGATTCGTGCGTAATTGAGAATCACTTAAATGCGTAACGATAGAATCATGATAGTCTGTTGCCGAATGGTATGTATTTGCACTCATCACATAACCTCTCTTTATATTGGAATCTTAAAATTAGAATCGTTTTGTATAAACATTCTAGCGACATTCTATGATTTTTCTTTTTATTTGCATGATTTTATGAATGTGAAATATAAAATAAGGAAAATTAGTAAAGTTTATGCGATTTAATATTTGTAGAAGCTAGATTTCAATTAAGATCACAGATTCTACAATGCAGTTTGCCACATCTTAAATATACATAGACTTCAAGCGTGGATAATCTTAGCGGATTGCTGATAGCTCTTTTGTTATGGTTTGAAGCTCTGTTATTGCTTGTGTTTTGTTTTCTATATCATTTTTAAGCTGTTCTAGCTGTTTATCGTATTCGCTAAAGAGTTCATTGCCTAATTCCACTTTTTTTAATGTCTGTATAATGCTATTTGCATGTTTGTTAATATCTTCCTTTGCTTCATTTTTTAGTGTGAAGATAAAATTCCTTGATTCCTCTATAAAAGATTCTGCTGCCCATCCCTCTAGCGTTCCGCTGCCTTCTGGTAGTTTGTGGTTTGTATAGGATATATCTGGCAGGTTTATAGAATTTACTATGCTTTGTAAGATATATCGCAAACGATTGATATTAATACTTGTTTCATTACCACCATTATCAATAATGGATTTTCTTAATGCGGGGATAATCTCTTTTGGCACTTTCTCTTTAAAGCTTTGCATAGCAGTAAAGTTGCTATCTCTAATCTCTTGCTCTATGTTTTCTATCAAATTACTCAAAGCACTTTTTACTGCACCTGTTCTAATTGTTGTTACAGAATATGTTTGAGTTTCTGTTTTGGTGCTACCCCAACTAAAAGGATTATACCACTTAGATGTGCTAACCTCGTAAGTTTCTGTTTTGGTTTCCACGCTTTCCGCATTATCAACATCACCTGTTGCCTCTCTGTATTTTGCATTGAGTTTATTAATGAGGCTATCTTTTAACTCTCTCTCAAAAAAAACTAAGGCTATTTTGATAAGCGAGATTTACATCCATACTTGCTGATTCTTTTATGTTTTGTATTTGCTTTCTTTGTTCTTCTAACTCTTTTACATCTGTGCTTTCTAACTCATTTTTTAGTTCACCGACATATTTCACTAAATCTTGTAGATATTTATCTACAATTTCGGCTTTTTGTTTGCTAAAATCCTGCACTTTTTGCTGCATGATTTCATTTTTTCGCCCTGATACTTTATCTAGAATCGTTTTTAATTCAGCGATTTTTGCTAACTCATCTAGGTTTGCTTCTGTTGTGCTTCTATTACTATCAAATTCTTTGGGGTAATCTCTTCTTAAATTTTTTAGCGTATGTGCTTCTATCTCATCAAGTTTGCTTTCATCATTTAAATTTTCTTTAATGCTTGTAGAGATACCAGAGGTGCATATCACGCTTTCATCGCCATTTTGTAATAAACTATCATAGGCATCGCCTACTTCTGGGTTACTCTCTTTTAATCCTTCTATTCTTTTTACCATTTCACCCGCTAATACACTTCTAACACGATTTAGTGCCACTTTAAAATTACCATTTGCATCACTTTTTATACTACCCATAAGTTGTGTATCAACTTTTGAGGCTACTGCATAAAGCTCCCTTATACCATTTTTATGCGTGATTCTATCCATTAGATCCAAGTCTTCATTACTCATAAACTGCCCAGCAGGTGATACGATAAATATCACATTTGCCTAGCTCATCTCTTGTTCTCTGCTCTCTTGATACTACGGGATCATTTACTCCGGGTGTGTCTATAATATTTACATCTTTAAAGCTATCAGTTTGAAACTTGATTCTTACATTACGCGTAAATGGCATATATCTACCACTAGAGCCAACATACTCTTCTAATGACTTTTGTAAATCTTCTAAACTATCAAATATAACTTGTTTATGAGAATCTAAGCTATTTATATCAATGCCGGATTTTCTTATCCTATCGTATTGATCCCTGCTTGCAGCCATGCGAGATTTTGAAAGCTCACTTGTCGTTCTTCTTTGTGCGTCTTGCAAGAGTTCTGCTTCACTTGCATTTGCATATCTTTTAACCTTTTTTAAACTCTCTTTTTTCTCTTGTGTGATTCTTTTAAACTCTGTTTCATACAAATCAGAATCTTTTTTAATATTAGCAATATCTTCTTTTGTAAAAAATCCACTTCGATAGCAAACTTTTCCCCATAGCCTATCTCTGTTAATGCCGCAGTCATGGGTGTAGCTGCTTTTGGTAATACATTTTTTCCATTAAAGGCTATCGCATTTAAAAGAGAGCTTTTTCCAGCTTTCACGCGTCCTACAATGCCAATTTTCATCAATCTTTCAGTATCACTTAAATCTTTTAGCGAAGATTTAAGATTCTTATGCATGAATAGTTCTTTGTTGTATAGAATCTATTCATGCTGCACCATAAACTAAAAGCTATTTATGTAACTTCTTCTCAATAATAGTTTTGCTTGGATACATAAAGAATGTGTTGTATTTAATATTAATGCCTTCTTTATTATCAGTCGCATAAGATTTAATCGTAAGTGGCATAATTTTATCTGTATCCACAGAATCATTATAATCGCCCTTTGCACGCAATATAACAACAAGGAATTTCGCATCATTTGCCTCGATCAAAAATTCCTTTTTATCCTTATAATCTGGCATGATGATCTCAAACTTATCTGCCATATCACCATCTACCTCAAACGCAAAAGTATGTGGCTCTCTATCAACATTCTGCACGACAAACTTATATACATTATCAATCGCACCACTATCTCGCACGATATAAAGCTCTGATGCTCTTGTGATATTTAATAGCATGCTCTTATGAGATTTACCCACAAAAATTAGCAATGCAAATATAAGTGTCAATATCACCATATATGCAATAGTTTTAGCTCTTAAAAGTCTTGGCTTTGTCTTTTTCTCCATAGCATTTGGCGAACTCCAAGTAACAAGGCTTGGTAGATTAAACTTCGCCATAACAGCAGAACACGCATCCACGCATTCTAAACAATGGATACATTCAAGCTGTGTGCCTTTTCTAATATCAATATGCGTTGGACACACTTTTACACAGCTTTGACAATTCGTGCATTCATTATGTGGGTCTTGCTTTTTAGGTGCGATGCCTATTGCAGTGCCGTTTGGATTATAAAGCAAACCACCGCGTTTTGTATCATAGATAGACATAAGCGTATCATTATCAAAAAAGACTGACTGCACTCTTGCATAAGGACACATGTAGATACAGAATTTTTCAGCAATAAAGCAGACTTCAATCGTCATAAATGAAGCAACAACAAGCCAAAATCCAAGCAAAACTCTATGTTCTCCAAAATCTCTAGCATATACAAAAAAATCTTCTGGCGGAACAAAAAAGAATAAAAAGTCAGCAGTAGCAACAAGGGCGATACACGCAAAAAGCACAATGCCTAGCACATATTTAAACTTTTTCATCGGTGTATCAAGCTTTAAGACTTCTTGCTTATTTGATATTTTCTTTCTTAATCCAAGCAGTTGAGTTTGAATAATATCACGATATACAGAGCGGAAAATAGTCTGCGGACAGCCCCAACCACACCAGAATCTCCCTGCCATAACGGTCATAAAAAAAATACCAACAAAAAGCATCATAAGCATAAAAGTCATAACATAAAACTCTTGAATGCTATACTCAATACCTAGCACATGCAAAACCTTATGATCAAAAGAGAGTAGGAAAATGTGATTTTGTGCTTCCCCTATACGAATAAAAGGGACAACTAAAAGCACGATTGTGAGTATAATGTAGCCTATGTGTCGCTTTCTGCGAAAGTTTTCAACCTTAGCACCATTTTTTTGTGTATTAGAATCTGAAGCGGCTTGCATAATCAATCCTTTAAATAGTCTTTGATAGCTAGAATCAAAGTTTTGGGTTAATTTGATGATTATATATATTTTAATGTTAAAATTACATTAAAGTGTTAAATTTTGATTAATACTAAGGAATGCTATGTTACAAGCAATAAATGTGAGTATGCGTTATGCGACAAAAACATTATTTGAAAATATAAATATAAAGCTTGATAGTGGAAAGAGATATGGGCTTATTGGGGCAAATGGTGCAGGTAAATCGACTTTTCTTAAGATTCTAAGTGGTGAGATAGAGGCAAGTAGTGGTAATATTGTGCTAAATAGCGGTTTGCGTCTTGGTGTGTTAAGTCAAAATCAATACGCATTTGAAGATTTAAGCCTTAAAGATGCTGTGCTAATTGGCAATGAAAGGTTATATGACGCGGTAAAAGAGAAAGAGAATCTCTATGCAACAGCGGATTTAAGCGATGATAAAATCAATTCTCGTTTAGGTGAGCTTGAGATGATTTGCGTGGAAGAAGATCCTATGTATGAATGTGAAGTTGTGATTGAAAAGATTCTAGAGGACTTAGGATTCCCAGCAAATACACATAATGAGTTAATGAAAACACTCACAGGCGGGGATAAATTTAAGATTCTATTAGCACAAGTTTTATTTCCAAAGCCAGATGTATTACTGCTTGATGAGCCGACAAATAACCTTGATTTAAGCGCTATCGCATGGCTTGAAGAAAATCTTAAAAGACATGAGGGCACACTTGTAGTTATTAGCCATGATAGACACTTTTTAAATGCGGTTTGCACGCATATTTTAGACCTTGACTTTAAAACACTGAGAGAATTTAGCGGTAATTATGATGATTGGTATATCGCAAGCACATTAATCGCAAAGCAACAAGAAATGGAAAGAAACAAAAAGCTAAAAGAAAAAGCAGAGCTAGAAGACTTTATCCGCCGTTTTGGTGCAAATGCAAGTAAGGCAAAACAGGCAACTTCAAGGCAAAAACAGCTTGATAAACTAAATCTTGAAGCCTTGCAAATATCAAGCAGAAGAGACCCAAGCATTGCTTTTAAGATTAAAAGAAATATAGGTAATGAAGTGTTAAATGTTGAGAATCTTAGCCACTCTTATGGCGACTTAGTGATATTTCAGAATCTAGAACTCAATGTCTTGCCCGGTGATAAAATCGCATTAATCGGTGCAAATGGCGTTGGCAAAACCACACTTTGCAAGATTCTAGCAGAGCAATTACAGCAAAATAGCGGCGTGGTAAAATGGGGAGCGACTATTGAAATGGGCTACTTCCCGCAGGATACAAGCGAGATTATAAAAGGCGAAGAAACGCTATATGAATGGCTAAGGGCATTTGATAAGAGTGTAGATTCTAATGAGATTAGGACATCACTTGGGCGAATGCTATTTAATGGCGAAGAGCAAGAAAAAAGTGTGGGAGCATTAAGTGGTGGTGAAAAGCATAGAATCATGCTTTCAAAACTCATGCTTGCTAAAAGCAATTTTTTACTCTTAGATGAGCCGACAAACCACCTTGACCTAGAAGCCATCATTGCATTAGGCGAAGCCCTTTACAACTATGTAGGCGGTGTAATATGTGTAAGTCATGATAGAGAACTCATCGGTGCATATGCAAATAGAATCATAGAGCTTGTTATTGATTCTAAAAATGGCGGCACAAAAATGATTGACTTCCGCGGCAGCTATGAAGAGTATTTGGAAACGAAGAAGTAAAATATTTGTTGATAGAAACTAGTATCTCTTGATAATATATGGGGAAATAGTAGCGTATTATATAGATTCTAGAAAAAGTATGAAGAAAAACTCTGCAAGAGTCTTTGTTAGACAATTTTTGGTGTGTGAAAATTTTTTCATGAGAATTAGCTAATATTGATCAATACGCAATAATTACGCAATAATCAAGCCCCCCAAACTAAAGAAACGACACGGGCACACGAATAGATCTAGGCTTCTTATTTTTATGACAAGCGTTAAGATTATCAGAATTTTTTTAAAGGATAACTTGAAAATCGCCTTAAATGTAAATAGTGATTAAGTTTCACTCCCAAACACTTACAAAACTTTACACTAAGAGTTTTCAGCAAGCTACCCACATGTATCTATATACTGCAATTCAATTTTTTACCATCATTAATAACACTAGCTTACTAATAATTATATAATTTAATTTCAATTTTTCCCTATAAATAAAAATACCAAAGATAAGCCACAAAAATAATATGGAATTTGACTATTTTGAAATACTTGACTTGTTGTTTTTTTGTAGAATCCCGAGATTAATTAAGTTTATTTAAACTATCTTAGTTTTTAGGTTACATCATGTCTCAGAAACTCGACTTAGAATCACTTTTTATTCAGCATGATTTATTGCTTATTGATGGATATTCACTTTCTAAAATATCCTGTGATAATGAGTATGATTTGGTTTTAGAACCAATTTTGAAAAAAACTCAAAAAGAGGATCTATCTACCATATAGCATATTTGAAAAATTACAAGGAGATCCTAGAATCTACAAAAAATATTTTGGAACACAAAAATACATTGTAGTTAGTCAATATAATACTATAAATGAAGCCATACTTGCAAATAAAAACAAAAAGATTTTAGTCATAGTTGGCGATATTATAACGGGTAATCAAGTATTAAAGCGTAAAAAGACGGCGGTATTTTTCAGCAAAAAAGATTTTAGTTTCTTCAATAAAGGCAAAACTAAATCGCAAACACATAGAACACAAACAAAAAATCTAAATACAGACAAAATGAAAATAAAGGGGAACATTCCAGCACTTAATGAAACAATACATTATAAAGACAAGAACAAACCAGTCGCTATAAAGCTTACAAAAGAATTAGCAAAAGGTGGGGAAGGCATTGTATATGAAACAGATTCTAACTATTTAGCAAAGATTTATAAGACAGATGAACATAACAAAGATAGACTAAAAGTCCCAGAATACACACAACAAAAACTAAAAAAA
>NZ_FZMS01000060.1 GCF_900198365.1 Helicobacter bilis
TTAAACTCTATATTATAAAAATATGAAATATTTTGAGAATATATAAAAAAAAAAACAAAACATACAAAAATCTACATAAAAAAAAAAAAAAAAAACAAAAAAAAAAAAAAAAAAGAAAAAAAAAAAAACCAAAAAGATAAAAAAAAAAAAACGGGGGGGGGGGGGTGAATCTAGTGAGATCTATAATCAGCAAACAAGTTTTGTCCTTAAGCACGATAATTTTGTAGAATCTGGCACTATTCGCACAAACACACAGCTTAAACTTCAAGGTATGGAATCTGATACCACACTATCTTTACAACCACCTAAAAAAATCTCTGTAATTATCCCCTGCTACAATGAGGAAAAGACTATCGCTCAAGTCATTGATGAAGTTTTTAGTGTGCTACCAAACGCACATATTTATGTATTTGATAATAATTCAAGTGATAACTCACGGAGCATTGTTAAGGCTAAAATTGATGAGATAAAATCTTTAGATTGTCATATTGAGCGAAGCGAAATATCCAATATGGAATCTAAAAAAGATTTTTCGTGCTTACACACTCAAAATGACAAGATTGGAGAATCTAGCAATTTTACACAAAAAGCCCCGCACTCACCCATAAAGGCAGAGAATCTTGATTCTACATCAACAAACCATGTAGGTAAAACTACAAATTCTAGCGATTGCTCTGTGGCTTTGGAGGCTTTGAGTGAATTAGAGGGTAGGAGTTATCTAAGCGATATGACTACCCATCACAATTCACTCAATCGTTCAAATTGTATAGACAAGGGCGAATTTTTACAGAATCTAGATTCTAAAACCCCCGCAAAATCCCTCACGCTCTATAGTGTTAGCACGCAGGGCAAGGGGGCGGTTATGCGTGAGGCATTTGCCTTGATTGAAGCAGATTTCTACATAATGATTGATGCAGATACTGAACACGATGCTTCTATCTTACCACAAGCACTAGCGTATTTTAGCACTCATAAGCTTGATATGCTAAATATCGCAAGAGAGGCAGACTCTAGCACATATCGCAAGGGGCATAGCTTTGGCAATAAGCTGTTTTCAAAAAGCACACAAATGCTTTTTGGCACAAAAATTAACGATATGTTAAGTGGTTATAGAATCTTTTCTCGCCCTTTTGTGAAGAGCTTCCCAGCCCATAGCAATGGCTTTGAGATAGAGACTGAACTCACCATTTATGCTTTAGAGCAAAGGCTTCGCACCGATGAGATAAAAGCCCCTTATAAATCCCGCCCAGAAGGCAGCTTCTCTAAGCTTTCAACCTTTAAAGATGGCTTTAAAATATCGCTTATGATTCTAAATCTTTTGTTTAGTGAGCGTCCTTTGCTTGTCTTTAGTGTGCTAAGCGCTATATGCTTTTTGCTTTCTCTATTCTTTGGTGTGCCTGTCTTTGTGGAGTTTTTAGAGACTTCTAAGGTAGCGAGATTCCCCACGCTTTTTGTATGTGTTGGGCTAATGGTGATTGCTGTGGTGCTTTTTATCGCAGGGCTTTTAGCCCATCTTGTTACAAAGAGCATTAAAGAATCTCGCTATTTAGCCTATTTGCAAAGCAGTAGAGAAGCTAATAAGGGCATATATGGCTAGTGATACTTTATCTTGTGAAAGCGATTCTAGTGCTATGGAATCTAGTGCAGATTCTAAAAGAGATTGTTGTGTTAAGCGAAGTGAAATATATTGTCATACTGAAGCCTTTGAGGGCGAAGTATCTAATGTAGAATTTAAACAAGATTTTTCGCCTTTTTCAAAGGCTCAAAATGACAAATTTCTAGATTCTCTACCAACAAATCACGCAAACAAAACCACAAATTCTAGCAGTTGCTCTATGGCTTTGGAGGCTTTGAGCGAATTAGAGGGTAGGAGTTATCTAAGCGATAATGACTATCCCTCTAATTCGCTCAATCGTTCAAATTGTATAGACAAGGGCGAATTTTTACAGAATCTAGATTCTGTAAAATCCAAAACGCCAACTGCGGAAGTATCTTTGAGTGATTTTAGTGGTTTTACTAAAGAAAGCAAAGCTTTTGGAGCGGAAGGCGAAGGGAGTTACCTAGAAGGTAATGACCAAGCCTTGAGCGAACAATCCGCTAAAAGTGCTAAAAAGACAACGCAGAACCTAGATTCTAAAACACATAAAAGCTTAAAGCAACTCACACTATTTTTTTGTATCGGTGGAGGCATTACCCTTGCAGAACTTGCAGGATTCTATATTCTATATAAGTTTTTTGGGGTGCATTATATTCTTGCTTCGCTTATTATGTTTGTGTTAGCTAGTGGAGTTGGCGTGTGGCTATATCGGCGGTTTGTGTTTGGGGAGACACATTTGCATAGAGGCTTAGAAGTTGGGCTAACCTATCTTATCAACACCATAGGCATAGGACTAAATACGCTTATTTTATGGGTATGTGTGGAGTTTTTGGGATTTGAAGCGATTGTGGCAAAGATTCTAGCTTCTTTGCTTGTGGCATTTTATGGCTTTTATGCGAGAAAGCTTGTCATTTATAGAAAAGAACCTAAATTCTATTTTTACACAAAAAGCCCTGCACCAGCCCATAAAGGTGTAGATTCTAAATTTATCAAAAAGGAGTGTCAATGATTGAAGTTCTAAAATCTGTGAGATTAAGCAAAGGGAGTAAAATCGCCCTTAGCGTGTGGTTTATTCTGCTTATGCTTGTGGTGATTATCTTTCTAGCTTTGCGTTTTATGAGTAAGGATAGGATAGATTATGCGGATATGATTGTGGAAAGTGAGATTACTCGCACGATCGAGAAATGTAAGGCAACATGCAGTGAGGCAACACCGATAAATTTTCAAAAAAATGGATTTTTTGAGGTTTGTAAAAAGCAATGCATGGATACTAACACATTGCATACTTATCGCATTAATTTAGTCTTTAAAAATGAAGTATTTAAAGCACAAAGATTCTATGGGGATATTCACATTGCCAATATAGAATGGAGTAAAGACATAGAAAAGCTTGGTAATGTAGCTTCAATCTATCAAGCAGCAAAAGATAATGGCAATCTTGAGATAGTAACCCCTTATCAATTACAAGTTGGGCAAAATATAGGTATCGCGAGTTATAGCACAGAATTTTCAACATTGCTTTTGCAAGATTATGCGGGTAGGCTTATTTTCTTGTTTGGACTTTGTGTGATGATATGGTTTTTATATGTGCCTCTTAGACTATATTTAGCTAGATTTAATACAACATATCCAAAACAGCATATAGAACAATATGCCTTAAATTCTGCGTTATCTTTGAAGGATAAACTCTTTTTAGCATTAAGTGCGTGTATTATCATTGCCTTGTTTATATTTCAGTTTTGGCTTGGATTTCCGGGTTATCACCTTATAGGCGATAATTATATTAGTGTTAATCTAAATACAAGGAATCTTGCTCCAGTATTGCCCTCTTATGTTTTAGGAATCTTATATTTTCTTTTTGGAAAGCATTTATACTATATGTTTCTTTTCAATCTCATTCCTTTTTATGCTGGGCTTTTGTTTTTAGTGTGGGGCTTTTATATTCGCTTTAGAAGTGTTTTTGCAATTGTGTTGCTATTTCCTGTGTTTATAGGCAATATCTATTTTCAAAACTTTATTCAGCTAACTAGCTTTTCTTTGCCTATGCTTTTATTTTGTGGTTATGCTATGGTGCTTTTTATGCTGCTTGTGCCTTTATCTGTCAAAAAAACTAAGATAATGTGGTGGCTTATTGGCATAGTATTCTTTTGTGCGATTTTATGGCGGCATAATGCGATTTTTAGCGTATTTCCTGTGAGTTTTGTGTTTGTGTATATGTGGCTTTGCAATCGCGGTATAAATACTAAAGAATTTGTAAAAAAATATATAAATGGTGTCATAGCCTGTGCGATACTCTGTCTTTGCGTGGTAATTATTGTGCCGCGAAATCTTATCTTTCCTCGCCCTGCATTACCTGCCAATCATGTATTTTTACATCAAATTGCAGGGGCTTGTGTGCCTGCCGATGATAACAGCTGTTTTAAAGACGAGTGGTATTATCCAGAAAAAACTTGGAACGATGTTAGGGAATTATATAAAGAGCGACTACTTGATGCAGACCCTTTTAATGTAGGTTGGGGTTATCACGATAAACGACCTTTTCCGCCTAAACAATTCGATGGGCTTTATACACAATGGCTTAAAGCAATATTTAAACATCCTATATACTTCGCACAACATGAGCTAAGATTCTTAAAAGCCATGTGGTTTAAAAAAGAAGTGTATATGTTTGATAGTAAAGTGTTGCAAGAAAAAACAACAAATTCTCAGTTTATATATTTTGCAAGTAAATTTAGAGAATCTGAACGAAGCATTGTATTCACACCCACACAAGAAAAGATTTATGATTTTTTATATGAACATCGTTTGCTGTTAAATCATTTTTGGGGTGTGGCTTTAAGTTTTGGAGTGATGATACTCTCTCTTATTTTATGGCTAGTTAAGAGAGATTTACGCAATAGTTTGCTTATGTTTAGCTTTGGTGTGGGCTTTGCAGGATTTTTTAGTGCATTATTTATCGTGCTTTTTACGCCAGTGGCAGAATCTCGCTATATGTCGCCAATACTTCCTTTAGGACTTTTAGCAATCATTGGTTTTGTAGCATTTATACTTGATTATTATAAAAGGGTTAAGGTGTGATTTTTTAGATTTTTTGGTTTGTATGTAATCTTTGCCATGCAACAATAGAATCATATATCACAATGACTTCAAAGTTTTGCTAATAGATTTCCAACAATCTCTCTAGCAGATTCTTGGAAGTAGCTCACCTTGTGGATATTCTAAAAATCTTTTACTGCCATATTTTGTATGTAACACAACTTTTTGGTAATAGGTAGTTTTGCTTATTTGTGCTTTATTGTCTTTAGAATCTTGCGGACTAAATATTTTGCTTACTTCGCCAATGATTGTGGCATTCACGCCTAGTGTATGCCCTCTTAATAGAGATAACACTTCTTCTGCATATTGCTTAGGCATGGCGATCACACATACACCTTCATTTGCTAGATCATAAGGCTCTAGCCCTAGCATTTCACACACACCTTGCACTTCAGAATCTATTTGTATTTTTTCTTCATAAATATCAATACAAGCATGTGAGCTTATAGCCCATTCATTCAAAACGCTTGATAGCCCACCACGCGTAGCATCACGTATGGCATGTATAGGGATATTGCTTTGCAAGAGTGATTCTAACATAGGATAAAGACTAGCACAATCGCTTTGTATATTGCTTGTAATTGCGATATTGTTTTGTTCTAAAAAGATTCTTGCACCATGACTTCCTATCTTACCGCTTAGGATAATTGAGTCGTTCTCGCTTAGATTCTTCGCACTTATGCAATCTTTTTCAACACCGCCAATGCAAGTTGTATTAATAAAAATGAGTTTATCTTTTGCCTCTGTGCTATCTGTAACTTTTGGTAATACTTTGGTATCTGCGGATAGAATCTTTATGTTAAAACTCTTGCATTCAAGGGCAATAGATTCTGCAATTTGCTTTAATAAATCTATCTTAAAACCCTCTTCAATAATAAAGCCTATGTTTAAATATAATGGTTTTCCACCCATCATGGCTACATCATTACTGCTACCACATACACAAAGTTTGCCGATATTCCCACCTGCAAAAAATATGGGATTTATAGTATAGGAATCTGTGCTTGTTACATATTTCATATCTTTTGTGTTAGAAAAGATTCCACAATCTTCATTTGCATAGGGCATAAGGTCTTTGAAATAGGGCATAAAAACCTTTTGCACAAACTCGGCTGCATTTATGCCGCCGCTACCATGTGCTAATGTTACAATATCCATAATTTTCCTTTTTAGTAGTTATTCATTTTCCATTGCTGATGGGGCTTTATTCATACTTTTCCCAGACAATACATTATTGATTTTATTAGCAATGAAGTGATTATGCGTTGTAAAATGACTAATAATTTCACCTACAATATCATCAGGCAAGTTCTCTTGCATATCTTTACAATGTCCCTTAAACTCATCTTCGGTAATACCTGCTGAATCTTCAAATAGCTCAATGTATCTTCGCATGAGTTTTTGCTCTCTTTCTTTCTGCAAGACTTGCTGCATAATCTCATCATAAGTGGCTTGTAAATCTGCGATTTTCATATCAAATAATTCATTTTTTGTGTAAATACCACTAATTTCTAGAATCTTAGCAATAAGCGTGCGTTTCTCTTTGCTATTATCGTAGAAAGGCTTATATTCAGATTCTAAATCTCTGCTTAGAAAAGTTTGCATGATATTAAGCTTTGTTTCAGCCGTTGAGCGTAAATACTCTAGCGTCCCAGAGCTTTTATAGCGATTGTGCAATTTCTCTAGCCATAGCACATCATTACGCATACCCTCATAATGTGCTATGAGTGTTTCTCTCTCTTGTGGTGGCAAGGATTCTAAATCGCTTTTAATCTTATCTAGCACTTCATCTTGCACTCTTGCATGCACGATTGCTATAATCTTTTGCAAACGAGTATAAGGCACAGGCATTTTAATCTCTGCCATAAAAGCGATTAAATCCGTTGGCATATAGGTATGCAAAAATTCATATAAAATATCATATATATCATCTGTTGTTTGAGCCTGCTTTAAGACATCGATAACATCTCTTTTCTTTGCCTCTAAAAATTCTATTTCAGAGTTTTCTTCCTGCAAAAGATTATGATAATATGAAATGCCCTCACGCACAATGCGTTCATACTCTGTTTGCAACTCTTCAAGTCCCAAATCCACTACATTATCAACACCATGTGTCCGCAAGTATTCCTTTAATGCAATGCTATCGTGCATATTTTTCCTTTTATTTGCCTTGTAATCTCTGCGTAAAAGTATAGCATATTAAGAATATTTTGTTATGTGAGTTTCTAGACTAGATTCTATGTGAATATAGAAAAATTTGCTAAAAAAATGTAGAATCATCTTTTCATACATTACTACTTAGGAAATATGCTATGCAAGACCAAGCAATGCTTACTATCATTCTACCAACTTTTAATAAGAAAGATTATATCGCCCAAACCCTAGATTCTATATTCATGCAAAAGACTACATATAGCTATCAAGTCATTGTTGCTGATGATGCTTCAAGCGATAGCACACTTGATATTGTGAGAGAATATTGTCTTAAATATCCAAATGCAATACAGATTCTAGAATCTAGTCAAAATCAAAAGCTTTTTAAAAATATAGTGAGGGCTTATGAGATAACAAAGACTGAGTATTTTTGCGTGCTTGACCCAGATGACTACTGGATAGATGAAGAAAAGATACAAAAAGCACTTGATTTTTTAGAAGAGAATAAGGACTTCACAGCGTATTCTCAAAATACACGCATGTTATATAGTGATGGCACAACAAAAGAATATATCGGGGCTAAAGAAGACAAAGTCTCAACCTTTGATGATTATTTAAATGATAGGGCGATTTTTGGACATACTTCAAGCTGTATTTTTAGAAATGTGATCTTTAAAGACGGACTTCCAAAGCAACTGCAACATTTGCAATATGAAAGTAATGAAGTGTCATTTCGAGGCGATTCCTTTCGCAATCTCATTCACATGTATAAAGGCAAAGCTATGTATAAACCCGGAATAGATAGCGTATATAGAATCCATAGTGAGGGCATTTGGCAGTCTCTAGATACAAATAAGCAAATGATTATAGGCTGCATGTTTCATAAAGATATGTATTTTTATTTTGATAAAAAGTATATAGAGTTATTGTTTTTCTCATATAGGCTTTATGAGCGACTTTTGCAAAAAGAAAATTTGATTACTGCTTTTACAATGGAGCATAAAAACTTTATGTCCTTAATGAATGAACTCTATGAATTACATGGAATATATGAGCCATTATTAGCTCAGCTAAAAGAGACTAAAAAGCCAAAAAGTTTAAAATATAAACTCTTTTTATCATGCTATAAATTCTTACATAAAAAGCTTACTAAGAAAGGGTATTTGTAATTGTGTGGTAAGCAAAAAATTGTTATTGTATTGTTTAACTTGTTTTTAGATGCTAGATTCAAATGATCCCTGCAATATGCAGTAAAAATCATAGACAAATACGCTTACATATTAAGTCTTTAGAATCTACTCACTACAATGCACACTCAATCCAGCACTTGCCTGTGTTGTAGGCATAATTTCAATAGAGTTGATATTTACATGTGGTGGTTGATGGCTTACCCAAAAGATTATCTCTGCGATGTCTTTTGCGTGAAGTGGCTTTGTGTGCTTATAGACATTATCCGCCCTCTCTTTATCACCATGAAATCGCACAATGGAAAAATCGCTTCCCTCACATAATCCGGGTTCAATATTACTCACGCGGATATTTTTATCATACAAATCAGCGCGTAAATTGCGACTAAATTGCTTTACAAATGCCTTTGTAGCCCCATATACATTCCCACCACGATAGGCATAACTACCAGCAATAGACCCCACATTAATAATATGCCCACTTCCCTTTGCTACCATGTTGGGCAAAACGCAATGCGTGATATGGCTTAGAGCTTTTATATTAGTGGCAATCATTTCTTCCCAATCGCTATAACTCGTATTTTCCGCACTTTCAATGCCCCTTGCAAGACCAGCATTATTGACTAAGATATCAATATCTAAATCTTTTGTGCTTTTTGTGATAAATTCTTTATCACAAATATCTCCAGCAAGGATTTCAACACAAATATTTTTTTGCATTGAGAGTATTTCTTGTTTGAGTTTCTCTAGCTTTTCTTTTCTTCTTGCGATAAGATAGAGTGTGAGATTATCCCATTCTCTTGCATAGGTTAGGGCTAAATAGTAGCCAAAGCCAGAGCTTGCCCCTGTGATTAAGATGTGCTTTTTATCTTGTGTGTTATCTAGCATGTTTTTCCTTTGTGTGTATATTTAGAATCTAGCCCTATTTACACTCACCCTAAAAGTGTAGATTTAAAATCGACGCTAAATGGAGATTCTAAAATATCCGCGTATGATTGTATATTGATTTCCGCCATAGAAGTTAATCGCTGGGGTATTATTATATACGCCTGTGAGATTTAGTCCTACCTTGCCTTTCATATAGGTTTTAAGCTGTCCATAACGATTTCTTTGTCGCCATATAGGAAACTCACTCTCACCTTTTATCTCAAAGCTTGTAACACTTCCAGTAGGCAAAAAGCTACCACGCACACTAGCTTTTATCTCAAAGAGATTATCCCAGTGAAAACCTACACTCCCATAAGTCGTAATAGCTCCCGCCCAAAACATACCAACGGTGTATTTAAATGGTGTGAGTTGCCCATAATAATCGATTAGTTCTGCTCCACTTGGTGTAACGCCTATAAGCCCTACTTTTGCTTCTACTAAATCAAGGTATTTTACCTTTTGCTCTAGCCATGCAATCCCCGCCATATCTTGATTTGTGCTACCAGCATGTGCGGCTAACTCAAACTTATGATTGACATTTGCGGGGAAGGTATGCGGATAGTATTTGTTGTATCCTGCTACATGCAGTTTTGTCTCCATTTTAATATCATGTGTAATGTAATAAGACATTGCAGCTTTGACACCAAAAGTAGTAAAAAATCCAGTAAAATAGAGATAAGGTTGTAAGTGTATATGCTTTGGTAGAGTAAAATCAGCACTCAATAGATATGTCCCAAAGCTGCTTAAATCTGTGCGAAATGGCGTTACATACTCATTTGTTACCATAGCACTACCATAAGATGCTAAAAACTCTAGTGTCGTGTAAGGAAGCGCACTATATCCTACTTGGAATCCTTGAGAATAGTAAGTATTCCATTCAGAGTTTGCCTTATATCTCCCTGCTATTGCGTGTAAGCCTAGCCTATTATCTAGATAATCCGCATAGGCGGTATTAAAAAGGAATATTTGCTTTACATCATTATAGGTTTTACCATGTCCATGACTAAAATCAAGGATAGGTGCAGCAAGTAGCATACCTGCCGCAGCTTTTAATCCATTATATCTCGCAGTAGAATAGTAGCCTAGAAAAGTTGCATCAAGGAAGGTAATCTCATCGCCAAATGCTTGTTGATAGAATATAGATGCAGAAAGCTCATGTGATGCCTTATTCCACAACGCATCGATTAAGCTTTGTGTGCTTGGCTCATAAGGTTTGGGTGCTGCGGCATTAAGGATAAATGGGAATAAAGCACAGCTTAAAAGACTACTTTTTTTCATCGGCATACCTACCTAATTAAAATCTAGCTTAATTAAAGATCTAGCTTAGTTAAAAGATAAAAGATTCTATGTTAAGCAAAGGTTTAGAATCTCGTGCAAAGCGATAAAAAAGATTCTAGCAAAAATCAATCCAAAGTCATTATAAATTTGAATTTTACTCGCATTTTTGATAGAATCATAATAAAAAGGTTTTTCATGCAGCAATCAAACACAAACCATATTTTCTTAAATGCTTCTGCTGGTAGCGGCAAGACTTTTGCCCTATGTGTGCGTTATATTGCCCTGCTTTTTCAAGGTGTGCCAGCAAATGAGATTCTCACACTTACATTTACAAAAAAAGCTGCAAATGAGATGAAAGAGCGTATCACACAGAATCTTTTTTTGCTTTATATCACTCAAGATTCTAAACTTAAAGAAGCAAAAGAGATTTATAAAGATAACTATGAAAAGATTCTAAAACAAAGAGATGATATTATAGAATCTTTGCTTAGCTATAATCTTACAAAAGAGCATATAGAAGCACAAACGACAAAGGTTTATAAGCATTTCTTACAAGCTGATAAAAAGATAAGCACAATCGATTCTTTCTATACGCAAATGTTGCGTAAATTTGCCTTTTTTATCGGCATAAGACGAGATTTTGACATGCAAGAGAGTGGGCTAGATGATGAGATTTTTGAATGCTTTTTAGAAAAAATATATAAAGATTCACATTTACATGAAGCCTTACTTTCTTTAACAAATGATTTAAATATTCACATTGATATGAATACAAATTATGGCACGACACTCACACTAAAGCAGCTTTTAGCAACTCTTTATGATAAATCCATTGAGTTTAAGACAAAACAAGATCTTATACACGCTATGCACCCATTATTTACACAGCAAAAAATACTTGAGTTTGCTAAGAGTTTTATGAGTGATGAGGTTTTAGAATCTATTCTCTGTCGTGTTGAGAAAAGCGAAACATCTCAAAATTTAGATCATAAAAAAGATTTTTCGCCTTTTTCAAAGGCTCAAAATGACAAAAATATAGAATCTAATCCGCTTGAATGTGCCACTGAATTTGAGTCGCAAAAAATAGAGAATATAGAATCCAAACAAAATCTAGATTCTATAAATTACGCCCTAAACCCCGCAGCCCACCCAGAAACATTGCAACTAAACCCAAAACGCATTGAAACAATAATTCAATCTCATGCCAAACAGCTCAGCGATTTTTTACAAAACATTGCACCAAATGGAGAAGTTAAACCCCGCACAAAAGCAATATGTGAAAAATTAGAATCTAGCAGTGCCAAAGAAATATTACAGCATAAACTCATAGTGGAAAAAAAGCATAACTATATCAAGCAAGATTTAAAGCTAAATGAAGCTATGCAGCAAGAAATCGCATATAAATGCGAGCAAATACAACAGCTTGGAATCTCATATACAATGTGTGTTGAGAGTGCGCTATTATCGCATTTATACATGTTTTTAGAGATTTACACACAGGCTATAAGAGAGATAGAATCAAAGCATAATATACTAAGCTTTCAATCCATCGCACATAAGGTTTTTGCTATTGCAACTGATACCTTAATGATAGATGGGGATTTTCAAAGTGATTATTTCTTTTTTAGGCTAGATTCTTGCATTAGTCATATACTCTTTGATGAATATCAAGATACAAGTATTATGCAGTATAGAATCTTTGAGCCACTTTTTAATGAAATCCTTGCAGGAAGCGGGACAAAAGATTCTAAAAGTTTGTTTTTTGTGGGAGATTCTAAGCAGAGTTTATATGCCTTTCGTGGTGCAAATATATCTGTATTTGAGAAGACAAAAAGGCTAGATTCCATGCAGCAAGAAAGTCTAAGTCATAACTATCGCAGTAAAAAAGCAATCATTGATTTTGTAAATGATAAGTTTGCAAATCTCTATAAAGAGGAGTATATAAAGCAGCTTTATAGCAAGGATTCACAAGATATAAGCGGTGTGGTGAATGTGAAATTATATGAAGATTCTGGTGATAAAGAGATAAATAAAAACGCAGTATTTACAGATACTCTTACACAACTGAATAGGCTTATAGAATCTAATGTGCCAAAAAAAGAAATTGCCATTCTAGCAAGAAAAAGAGACACTCTACATGAATTTAATCTATTCTTAAAAGAGAATGATTCTACTATAAAACTAAACCTTGATAAAAGTGGGAAGCTAATAAATCAGCCAAGCATACAGGCAATATTTTATGTCTTTAAAACACAAGAATATAGAGATGAAATAAAGCTTGTAGAATCTAAGTTAGCTATATTGCAAGATTCCACACAACAAGTAACTATACAACAAGATTTTAGCCCACAAGATTCTAAGTTAAAAGATTCCACAGAATCACTACAAGAAAAGCTAAGAAAAGCAAAAAATAATTATAAATTCGCACAAAAAAAGCTGAATAAACTCTTAGGAAAAAGCTATTTTGATAATCAACATATCACTATCCCACACCAAACTTCTACATATTATTCACTTGCAAAATCTATAAAAAGCATTATAGAATCTCTAAGATTCTATAATGATGATTGTATGGAGTTACTAGAAATAGCAAGTGAAAATATTGATATAAAAAATATTGATTCTTTGTTTGAATTTATAGAAAATAGAGAATCTGTAATCATGCAAGAAGAAGCCATTCATGCGATGAGTGTGCATGGGTCTAAAGGGCTTGGATTTGAGTATGTGATATATTTAGACTACGAGGCACAAAAACAAAATAATAATGAAAAAATACTTTATAGTTATAATGATATTTTCTTAGAATCTATACGCATAGATACTACAACAAAGGCTATGAATATTTATAGAGATAAGACATTGCAAGATTTAGCGGATAAAAAAGAGAGAGAAAACCTGCAACAAGAATATAATAATCTCTATGTAGCATGCACAAGGGCTAAAATCGGGCTTTATATATTTGCAAACAAAGAAAGCTCTATTGCAACACATCTTGCTTTAAAAGATAATGAAAACTATGGCGAAGAAATACAGACAAAAAGAGATTCTAAACAAACACAAAATAATCTCACAATTATTAGCAAGTTACAAGCTAAAAACACAAAGCAAGAAGAGTTTTTACAAGAGAGTAAAGATTCTTTCTATCAGCATAATATTTCTATGCAGCATAAGCAAATACTAGGCTTAAGCCTTCATTACTCACTTGAACTCATGCTTGGATTTAAGATTAAAAACCCTTATACTATGCTAAATTTTTCGTATGGATTCTATCTAGATGAAAGCATGATTGTAGAGATTTTACAAAAGGCAAATAACATTTTTAAATCTAGCCTTGAAAAATTGCTATATATGGATAAAAATACGATAAAATGTGAGCTGTCTTTTCTGCAAGAAAATAGCATAAAAAGATTAGATGCCCTTATACAAAATGGAGAGGAATTTTTTGTTATAGAATTTAAAAGTAGTCAAAATATCAGTGAAGCATTGTTGCAAGAACATACCGCACAATTACAATCTTATATGGAATCTATTGCTACTATCTCTCAAAAGACGTCCCAAATAAAAGGCTATTTAGTCTATTTGCAAGACAATGTTGCAGTAAAAGAAATCACTCTATAAAATATAGAATCTTTTAATAAAAATCAATTATAAATTTTACATATCTTTTAAGGTAAAACTATGGGGCTAGAGCATAAAAACATACACGCACAAGAGATGCAACAAGATAAAATCGATCATGCAAACAATACGCTAAAAAACTTCATCACACATGAATCATTTGGCGGTGTTTTACTCTTTTTCTGCGTTATCATAGCAATGATTATTGCAAATACAAACTTTGGAATCTTTTATAATGAATTTTTTGGTATGTATTTGGATTTTCATATCGGCGGGACTAGGGTTATACATATCAGTATTTTACATTTTATTAATGATGTATTGATGTCTTTTTTCTTTCTCATGGTGGGCTTAGAGATGAAGCGAGAAGTGCTTTATGGGGAGTTAGCCGGGTTTCGTGCGGTAAGCTTTTCTGTGTTTGGGGCTATTGGAGGGTTAGTTTTACCTAGTGCGATATATATTTTTTTCAATCTAGGCACACCAAGTGTAAATGGCTTTGGCGTTGCAATGAGCACTGATACTGCTTTTGCTTTGGGGGTTATATTGCTGCTTGGCAAAAGGATTCCAAATGTGATTAAAATCTTTCTTGTAACCTTAGCGGTTGCTGATGATTTAGGTGCGATTAGTGTTATTGCTATCTTTTATACCGATCAGATTAATTGGATATATATCTATATTGCCATCGTGCTACTTGCTGTGTTAATCACCTTTAACTATTTAGATATTAAGTATTTATCGCTTTATTTTGCGGTGGGCTTTTTGCTTTGGATTTGCTTTTTTTTAAGTGGGGTGCATGCTACCGTTGGGGCAGTGCTACTTGCCTTTACAATACCGGGAAAGTCTCAAATATCACAGCATAGCTATCTTGGATTAAAAGAAGCTTATAATAAGCTTTACTTTAAAACAACGGCAGATTTTACGACTTTTACGCCAAGCCACACAGAAGAGAGAAATAGATTTGGGGCGATTTTGTATGGTTTTAGGGACTTTTTTGTAAGTTCATATCAAAATATTAAAAAATTTATGGGTTCAAAAAGTGATATGGAAAGAGAAGTTGATATGCACAAAGAGCATGAAAGAGTGGAGATTCTAGACACAATAGCTAGATATTCAAAATACGCACAAAATCCACTCGTGCGTATTGAATATATCTTGCAACCTTTAAATGCGTATTTCATCGTGCCTTTATTTGCCTTTGCAAATGCAGGAGTTTCTATTGACTCTAGTCTTAGTTTTAGTATTGATGGAATCTTTTGGGGCATTATTTTAGGCTTAGTGATTGGTAAGCCACTTGGTATTTTAGGCTTTACATGGTTAAGCGAAAAACTCCGCCTTGCAAAGCGACCAGAGGGTTTAACAAATACACAAATCTTTTCTGTTGGTGCATTAGCAGGCATAGGCTTTACCATGTCTATGTTTGTAGCAAATCTTGCGTATAGCTCAAATATGAGTGTAGATTTAGCAAAAATCTCTGTGCTAATCGCCTCTGGCATTGCCGCTATTATCGGCGTAACAAGCCTTTATTTCAATACAAAAGATTCTAGTGAAGAAGATATTCGCATTGAAGATTAGTGAGTGTGAAAAAATGTAGTGCCGCATGTTCTAGCCTGAAGTGAGCATAGTCATTGCGATATAAATGTTTTATGCTATAATGTAGCTTTCATAACTTCAAAATATCTGTTAATTACAATAAAATCAAAGGAATTTTTATGTTAATACGGCTTGTTGGCGGACTTGGTAATCAAATGTTTATTTATGCTTTTGCAAAGGCTATGAGTTTAAAAGGCTATCCTATTTTGCTTGATGCAACATATTTTAATGAGAATTTGCATAAAGATGCTTTCAGTCAAGATTCTACAAATAGTGCAATGACTAATGGGGGGGGGGCAAGACCTACGACTTTTTGAGTTAATGTTATATAATATCTCTTTGCCACTATGCTTTGATTACAAAACCTTAGTTAAATATTTTTATTCTAATGACAAATCTTTGAAATACAACTTCCCATTGCAATACATTCGATACGCTACAAGAAGTAAATATCATAAATTATACTGGCTAGCATTAAAACATTATAAATATTTTTATGATGAAAATCCACAAGGCGACAACATTGTAAAAATGTATTTAAATGATAGTTTAGAGAAGCACGCTTATCCCTTTGGATACTTTCAAAATCTTATATATTTTGATGACATATATTCTATAATAAGAGAAGAGTTTTGTCTAAAAATACCCTTAAAACCACATAATCAAACGCTAAAAGAAAAGATAGAGAAAACAGAAAATAGTGTATTTTTACATGTAAGATTGGGGGATTATTTAAAAATGGAAGCAACAGATGGAGGCTATGTGCGTTTAGGTAAAGCCTACTATCAAAGTGCAATAGAGATTCTAAAGACTAGGCTAGGGCAACCACATATTTTTATTTTTAGTAATGATATAGAATGGTGTGAGAAAAATTTATGCAATTTACTTGACTTTAAGGGTTGCAATATTGAATTTGTTAAAGCTAATGGCGAAGGCAATGCAGCAGAAGAAATGGAGCTTATGAGAGCTTGCAAACATGCAGTTATTGCCAATTCGACATTTAGCTGGTGGGCTTCCTATCTCATCGATAATCCAGACAAACAAATCATTATGCCAACACAAGTTTTTAATGACACAAGAAGGATTCCAAAATCAAACATGCTTGCTAAAAAGGGCTATATACTCATTGATCCATTTTGGGGGACACATAGTGTAGTGTGAGATAAGGTTTATATTCTTACATTCACATGAAATGGCTTATATAAATATCTTAATTTCGCTTTTATCAATAAAGTCATCTCAAAAAAAACATTAACTTTGATATAGAATCTTACTTAAGATTCTATGCTAACTCTATATAGAATCTACCTATTATACCCACTCTCATACAGCATAAACATAAATCGCTTAGCAATCATCTCAGCCCTTTCCATAATCATTACAATATACTCATCTTTTGCATACACAGATTCTAAACTTTGCTTAAAAAGCTCTAACCACACAGCAAAAAGCTCTCTAGGAAAAGGGGGCAAGTCAAGATGGGCTTTCAAAGGGTGTCCGCTATAATCGCCACTATTTAAAAGCATACCCTGCCAAAATGTCGCAATCTTTGCCTTATGCTTCTCCCACGCCATATCATCACTGCCAATTTTAGCATTAAACACATCGCCTAGCCCACGCTTATCAAAACGCACTTTGTTATAAAAAATATCCATAAGCCTCATAATAGAATCTTCACTTATCACATCAAATTTTTCCTGCATATTCGCTCCTTTTTAAAAATTAACTTCACATATAAAATGCCATTTTTGCTAACACCACAATGAAAAATCCAAGTACCAAAGCCACCTTATGAATGCTCTTTGCCAATGGATTTTTTACTCCCAAAAACCTGCACGACAAAGACACAATCACCATACATACAATACACAACGCCAACACAACTTTTATCATCAATAGCACCTGCAAGGGCGAGTCAAAAAATCCTTGTGTTGTGCCTACATAGCGGCTTATCATCACTCCGCCACTAAGCAAAAGTAAAAGCAGACAAAGGGGCATTATCTTCACACCCCGCTTTGAGATAATACTAAAGATCTTATCTGCCAACTCTTCGCCAAGTACCTTTTTCAGCGGACTAAGTAGCACCACATCAGTAAAAATAAATCCCAAAAATATAATTGCACAAAGCAAATGCAGTGTAAGCATATACGGATAAATTGCTTCCATTATGTATCCTTTCATCAATGATAATAGAATCTCAATGCAATGCTAGACAAAATTACACAAGAAAACATTGATATATGTTAAGATTCTCTATTTTTAAAGGATTATATATGCAAGAGCTTTTTCATATTATGACACAAATGGGCAATAAACGCACATATCAAAATGGCGAGATTTTATTCCTGCAAGGTGCTATGCCTACGCATTTATACCTGCTTCTTAGCGGCAAGGTGAGACTTTATAAGACAAAAGAGCATATCTCAAGCACACAGCTGACACTACATACGCTTTCATCGCCACAATTCATCGCTGAAATGCCCTTTTTTATGCAAAGCCCCTATCCAGCAAATGCAGAATGTGCCTCAATATGCGAGATTATCACTATAAGCTATGAAAAATTCCACACGCATTGTTTGGGGAATAGCGAGATTTGTTTGCTTTTTATCACTTCATTATGCAAAAAGATAGAGATTCTAGAATCTCACATTGTCCTGCAAAACCAAAGTTTGCAAGAAAAAGTCCTAAGCTATCTCTCACACAACAAAGACAGCCTCCACACACTCACCCAACGACACATCGCAAACGCCCTAAATATCGCACCAGAATCCCTATCACGCACCCTAAAAACCCTAAAAACACAGGGCATACTCACCACGCATAAGGGTAAGGTTACACTACTCTAGGCTACTTTTCTGCTTTTTAGGCATAAAGTCTGCAACAATAAAGTTTTAATGGGGGGGGGGGGGAGCGGGCAATACGATTATATTTTTTTCATTTTTTTGCAAGAATGGATAAGAGATTGTATTAATATCTTTAATCCTGTACAAACTCCCTTAGAAAACTTGGTTTATTTGCACTCATAAAGTGGAATTTATTATCCAATGTTTGTAATTCTTTAAAAA
>NZ_FZMS01000057.1 GCF_900198365.1 Helicobacter bilis
AAAAAAAAAAAACGATTTTTCTGCATTTCAATAGAAAAAATATAACATTTTTATGGGATTTAACGATATTTTTACATAAAATGAGATGAAATCTTGTTTTATCTTTAAGCTTTATTTAAGTGTTTAGGGCATGGATTCTTGATGATGGGTTTGAGTGAGTTGTATTTTCATAGAATGCAGATTCTAAATGGCATTCCGTTAGAAAATAACAATACAAATCTTTTGCTTGTCATATTAAGTAGCTACAAATCCCACTTTCCTTATTGTTTTACACTCCTGAATTTTTTAAATTTTTAAGTATCACTACACTGCATACAACAAAATATGATAATGCTTCAAGTCTAACTCCCCAACTTTTGGGGTATATGTAGAATTTAAAAGTGAATATAAATATAACCTAGCAATTATGTCTTAAACCCTATAAATACGAAGAAAATGATAGCCCACATGTATGTATTACCCGCCATTTAACCCTATATTAACTTGCTATCATTCACATAAAACAAATTTCAAAAATCTTTACCACCTACACCTTAGCTTCCGCAAAACTCTTTTCTATAAGCTCACATAAAATATGGATACATAAAATGTGAATCTCTTGAATGCGAGGGGTATCATCGCTTGGTGCGACAATGCTATAATCACAAAGATTTTTAATAAGCCCACCATCTCTGCCACTTAGTGAAAGGGTGATACAGCCTATTTTATTTGCCACTTCGAGAGCATTAATAATATTTTGTGAATTGCCACTCGTTGAGATTCCAATCACCACATCGCCTTGCATTGCAAGGGCTTCGACCTGCCTGCTAAACACATGGTTATAACCATAATCATTGCCAATAGCAGTCAATGCGGAAGTATCAGTGCTTAGGGCAATCGCACGAAGACCCTTTCTCTCGCGCTTATATCGTCCTGTGAGTTCAGCGGCAAAATGCTGACTATCAGCCGCACTCCCGCCATTGCCACAGATAAGAATCTTTTTATTATCTTGCAAAGCTTTTGTGATGGCTTTTGCACTCTCAAGTAGTATTGGTGCAAGCAAGCCAAGCGCCTTTTGTGCAGTATCTATATGTGCTTTTATCTCATTTGTAACCAAATCTATATCCATAATCATAACCCCTTATCACAATATATTCTTAATGTTACTTAAATTTTGATAATAAAGGATTAATATTTGTAACTCTAGATTCACATAACGCTACACCATATCACCAAAAATATGTTGAAGCATACTTTTAAGATCACTGCTATCGCGTTTTAAGTTAATACTATCACAACTTTTATAGGGGTTGGAGTTAGCATAATCATTAATGATAATTCTTTTAGCATGATATAAGCCATAGATGATTTGATGATATTTTATTCCTTCTTTTTCTAGTTGATTTTCTGTTATAGTTTTATAATCTAGCGTTCTTGAAGTGGTTAGGATAATATAAACCTTGCCTGTATCATAAAGTTTATTTAGCATTGCCACATTTTCTTCTATCTTGTTTGTTTCACCCCATTTTGGTGTAAAAAACTGCCCAGAATTTTTCACTAATGTGCCATCAATATCAACAAACAGTGTAGCAAATTCTCTTTTATAAAGATTCCATTCCTTTATTGTCCCCCAATCTAAATAATCTTGCACCTTTGAGTTAAAGAAAACATGTCCGCTAAGCATCATATTATAAATAATATGCGAAATATATAAATTATCTTCATGTGCTAACTTCTCATAATATTTACAAAATTCTTCACTTGATTCAAAGCCATACCCACCAACATTAAAGATTGAGCCAATCACGCGTTTTTCTATGATATTAGTTATAATATTTTGTTCATTTACAATAACAAAGCTTTTACTCTTTGCGTATGTTAAATCCATATCATTTAAGTCATAGGTGGATACGAAATTGCCACTAACGCGATTTTCTACAAAGTAATTATCACTATCTTTAATATAGATTTGTCCGCATATATTTGCCTTTTTTATGCCTTGATATACGGTTTCTGGTTGCGATTTTGTTTGTTTATCTAGCGTGATAATAGATAGTTTAGAATCACATTTTAGCATTTTAAATTGATCCGTTAAAGGCTTTTGTAAATCATATTTTTCATAATGCTCTTTCATGCAAATAATATAGATTTTACTAAATTCCTTTAGGTTTAAGCCTCTAATTGCTTCTGTTAGCATAAGATTCCCATTTGGGTGTGTAAGAAGCCATTTGGGCTTTACTCCCGGAAATCTTGATGAATGTCCTGCGACCGGTAAAATAAGATTCATTACATTACTCCAAATATCTTTTTTGCATATTCTATGCAGTTAATTAATCCTTGATCCATATCAATGCTAGGTTTCCAGCCTAGCTGTTTTGCTTTGTCATTATTGCCTAAGGCATATTTATTTACCTCTTTTTCTAAAATAGAATCATGCAGCTTTAAAGCCCCTGCATATAAGTCTGGATACTTTTCCCAAAAAAGCTTTGCGTCTCTAAAAATAGGCTTTATATCTGTTTGTAAATATTTTGCAATAATCTCATAAATCTCTACAACAGAATACGCCTTACCTGATGCGACATTAAATGTGTCATAAACTACATTATTATCATTCATCACAATCTCACATAGCGAAATAACATCATCAATATAGACATAATCTCTTTTTTGTAAGCCATTTGAATGAAGGACTGGTTGTTGCCCCCCCCCCCCATTAATAGCGTTTTAATGATATAGCCAATTAAAGGTGGATGTTTTCTCTTCATATCTTGGTGTGGTCCATATACATTAAAGAAACGCAGGATAGCAATATGCAATCCATAGGTTTTAAAGAATGAATGACATAGCATTTCAGCTTGTTTTTTAGAAGTGGAATATATGAGATAAGGTGAGGTTTCATCACTCTCTTTTGTAGGAAACTCTTTATTATTCTCATAAATTGCTGAAGTGCTAGAAAAGACAACTTTTTTCACACCATTAAAGCGTGCAGATTCTAAAACATTTGCACTTCCTGCTACATTAATATCAATAGCTTTGTATGGGTCTGTTTGACAATCAGGCAAAGGTGCAATACCTGCAAAATGAAACACATAATCTATGCCTTTCATTACATGCAATAAGTCTTTTGAGCGTATATCCATGCCGACAAACTCTCCAAAAAATTCATTACCTACAATCAAGTTATCTAATCGCCCATACGACATATTATCAAGCAATATAACTCTATGCCCCTTTTTACTTAGCACATATCCTAATTGAGAGCCAACAAAGCCCGCACCACCTGTAATTAATATGTTTGACATATTGTATCCTTTATGTTGAGATTGAGAATTTCAGTAACCACATAATCAAAAATGTGATTATCTTTTGCGTAGGGAAGGATTCTAAAAAGATTTATTTTTTGAAAAATGGTGTAATATTTTCTATAAAATTCATATTGCATAAAATGCTTATCTATCATTTCATCTAAGTAGTGTAGAATCATTGCGATTTTAGTGTTATCATAACTTCTTTCATACAGCATTACACTCCATTTATGCTTTGTATCCTGCCTAAGCTTTACAATATCTTGCAAGGGCGTTTCAATAAAATTATCTAAAAAATCAATAAGTATAATCTTGTCGTTTGAGAATAAAATATTTGAAAAAGTAAGGTCTCCATGACATCCTCCAAGCGGCAGGATAATCTCATTTGGAAGTTCTTTGAAATCCCTTTTTATAGAATCTAAACATAGGGTTAGAGATTTGTTTTTGTGTGTATTTATCTTTGATACAACTTCATTGTATTTATTATGTAATATATCTTTATTTATACTTGTATATACAGAATCTTTTAAATTATTTTCAATAAATTGCAATAAAATACGCATGGTTTGAGCGATACTTGTAATTGTAGCGTTTTCAAAAAATACAATAAAATCACTTGCATAATAATAAGGCATTGAAAAGCCAACTTTTTCATTATCCTTAGTTTCCCAATATTGCTGTAAAACTTGTGGGATTAGAATCTTGTCATGGTTGTCATACATGTTAGCAAATAATATTTGCTTCTCGCATTGTTTTTTTAATCTAGCTTTGTAGTCTTTATTTGTAGTGGTTTTTAGAATCGTGTGATTATTGATAATTTCTAGCTGACATCCAGAGTGTCCTGCTATATATATATATATATATA
>NZ_FZMS01000062.1 GCF_900198365.1 Helicobacter bilis
AGTAAATAAAATAAAGGGGGGGGTTATTTTGTTTTTCTTCTTAGTTTTCATCTTGTGGTAACATTTTAATGATTTACCCTTTTTTATGGTAGGCTACTATAAAAAGGGTAAAAACATTAAAAAGCCATAACGCAATCTTAAAAAGCTGGTTTGCTTTGCCTGTTTTGTTTGTTTCTTGTCTCGTTGAGGCGTTAGCCAAAACATCTCTTTTATTTACAAAAGGGATTTTTCGCTACGCTCAAAATGACAACATTTCTTTACTTGTCATGGCTTAATGCGTAAGCATGAAGTACCTGTGCTTTGCAAATAAAAAAGATGTTTTTATTTCGTCTATGACAAAAAGCAAAAACAAATATAAAACAACAAAAAGATATAAAAAAGCTTGATTTAATTGTATTTTTGTAGTATAATTGTATTACCGCTTAAGCTACCAACTTAAGCGGTAAATTTCTCTTTTCTAGCAAGAGTTAGAAAGGAGGCAATAATGAAATACAAAGTTATTATAATCTTAATTTTGATATTTTGCATTTTTATTAATGTAGCGTATTAAAAAAATTATAAAAATTTACTTTTTGTTACAATGCTAGATAGTAACAGATAGGAGGTGTTGCATGTTGCCCCTTTCGTTTCATTCAATATAACAAGGAAAAGGCAAAAATGACAAAAGATGATTTTACAAGCAAGTTACATACGCTTAATTTAAGTAAAAAAGAGTTTGCAAGGCTGTGTGATCTTTCATATAGCACCATAAATAATTGGAATGACACGACAAGGCCCATTCCCTTATGGGTTACTTCATGGTTAGAACATTACAAGTTGGCAAAAAAGTATAGAATCATTGAAAACTTGCTAAAAGATTCAAATCTTTTTAATGATTCATAACAAAAAAGCGGCTTTTTTCTCGTTAGAGACTTTGTCATATTGAGGCAAAGTAAAAAACTTCTAAGCTTTTTTCTTAAATTAATCTACTCTCACTTTAGCATTTTCACATGCTATATTTAATGGCTCTAATCTTGTGCCTCTATATTCTTTTTGAAACACATACCCATTTATACATATTAAACCTAGCCTTTCTGCTTCATCTCTTTCTTTTTCACAACCTATTAAAAATAAAACTATAAATAAACAAAATATAAAAGTCTTAATCATTTGCTATCCTTTCTTATAAGAAACTTGGAATATATTTTTTACTTTCACGCTTTTTATAAAATCGGTTTTATAAAAGCCCATTTTTCAAATATTGTGTATTCATCGTTTGCATTTTCCTTGCCACCCTTATTTAGCCAAGTAATTTTTTTATTAAAGTTTCTTTGCAAGTATAAATCTAGCTTTTCAATGTATTTATACATTTCTTTAAACTCAAAGCCAGTGTCGCAAAAGAGAATATAATCAATATCATTTCCTAACTCTAAATACCTTATAACCATCGCAGTGGAATCACGCCCACCGCTTAAATTTGCAATTGTTAGCATTTATTTCCCCTAAAATCTTTTTGGGTAATAATATAACTAAGAGTAGGATTATTAAAGGGGGTTATTTTAATGTTGTTTTATCGCATATCACTTATGCTGAGTTGTAATTGCTTTTTTGCTTTATTTAATTCTTGGTTTGCTTTATCGTTTTTGCTTTGTTTATCTTGTTGATTGCTTTTGTCATCTTGCCCTTTATTGTCATGTCCGCCCCCTGCTTTGTCTTGCTTGGACGAAGTAAAAACATCTTTGTTTCCATTTAAATGAGATGTATTTTGCATTTGCTGCATTTCTTTACTCTGTGCTTGTGCGAGTTGCATTGTAAGTTGTGCCTGTGCTTCTAGCTTTAAGGCTTTTGCTTCTAACTCTCTTATTTGTGCTTGTAATTGTGCGAGTTGGGTTTGTTCTTGTTGTTGTGCTTTTTGTGCTTGTGCCTCTGCGTTTTGTTGCTGTGTTTGCTCACTTTGTGCTAATACTTCTTGCACATCAGTAACTACACTTGAGTCTGTATCTTTTAGCATGATTGGCAATAAACTTGTTACAATATCTGGTCTCATCTGTGAAATAGTCTTTATAATCTCTGCCCAGTGTGCAAATCTTTCTTCCCTGCCTGTTTGTTTTAATTGTGTGGTATAGATGAGATCATATTCGCCCACTTCTATCGTATTGCTTTCATTTGTATTTATCTCAAAATATCGTGTAATATTCTTTTCATCTGTGATTCTAAAGAGTTGCGGTTTTGTGTAATAATACTGCACTAAATCGATAAATTTCTCATATAAGATTCTATCGCTTATATCACTCTGCATTACATAGTTTTGTAAGCCCATAAGCCCTGCATCTCTTCTTTGTGCGATAGCTACCCCACTTTGTCTATTTGTTGCCATGCCTAGTGCTTCTTCATTTAAACCGCTTAGGATTTTGGCTAGATTTCTTTTTTCATTTGTCTTTTGTGTTAATTGTGTGATTTGTGCGTTATGCTCTATAAAATGTATTTTATTCTCTCTTAGGGCTTGATCTCTCACTCTAATAACGACATTATCATCAGCAATTTTATCGCTAAAGTCTTCTAAGTCTATTATTGCACTCTCTTCTACAAAAGCCTTTACACTTCCGCCTAACATATTTGCCATTCTATTTTCAGCAATGTTTATATAATCTTGTATCGGCTTTAAATCTCTAAAGATTCCATACCATATAAAATTATGGTCTTGCTGAAACTTTGAGACTACAAAAGGGTGTGCACCATTTTTAAAGGGCTTTTCTTCGTATTTATAAATATGCCCTTTTGTATGCCATAAATACCTATTCCACGCCCCGCCCTCTTTTATCCAGCTCTCAATAATCATCGCCCTTTTATCGTTTTTATCTATTTCAAAATCTACTTTTATGTCTAGGGCTAAACTCTGTGCTTCATTTATATTTAAAATCTTATGAAAGCGTGTTGAATCAAGTGCATTTAAATCAGTGCTAAACTTATCTACAATAAAGCTTTCTGTCGGTATGTGTTTCAATGTAATTTTATTATTCTTATCTCTATCCTTTGTAACCCATAATTCTAAAACACCCATGCCAAACAATAAATCCCTATCCCTTAAATGTATTTCTCTATCATAAACCTTACTTTGATTAAAGCTACGAATAATTTCTTGTAATAAATCTGCTTTTTGCCTTGTGGTCTCTGTCCTGCCATATACTCTTACCTCCTGTGTGCTTTGTATTTTATAGCCTAAAATCTTATTTACAATCATTTTATAAATGTTTTCAATGATTGGGGCTTGTCTTCTCTCTGCTAGAGTTGCTAAGGCTTCTTGTGGGAGTTGCTGCCCATGATAGTATTTAACTGCTTCTTTATATTCTAGTAGGGATTTTGTGTTAGCATCTTTGTCGGCGTTAAAGATTTCTGTGAGTTGGGTTATTGTTTTCATTCTTAATCCTTTTTTAAAGATTTCAATTTGATTATACATTTAAAAGATTTTTGATTTTTTGGCTAGTCATTATCACAAAAGATAACTCCTAGCTATTTTTTACCTTAAAGCTTTAAAAGCAAATAATCAAATACTAGAATATGGGTTTTTGTGCTTTTTGGCCCTTGTCATGTTGAGCCGCAAAGCAAAACATCTCTTTTATTTTCAAAGTAGAGATACTTCACGCTAAATCGTTAAGACATGACAAGTATGCCTGTTTGCTTTAACTAGATTCTAAGATTTGCATTATGGCTTTGCAAGTTTTAGCCCTTAAAATAGCTAGGAGTTACCTAAATGCGTGAATTCCTAGCTATTTTAAGGGAACTTGTGAATGCATAATCAAACTAGAATCTTTAAAGCGTGAAGTATTTTTGATTGATTTTAAGTGTTGTTGAATAAAATGCAAGGGAGTGTATATTAAATACATTGAGCGCCGCATTTTATGATAACTCACTTAAAAGCAACAAAAAGACAAACGCCTAACTTAATAAAA
>NZ_FZMS01000088.1 GCF_900198365.1 Helicobacter bilis
AAAATAAAGTTTTAAACTTGCTTATCGCATCTGCTGGGATTTTATTTGTTGTGTATTATGGCTTTATTTCTTTAAAATCCGCATTTTTTCAAGATTACGGCTTGCAACTCTCAACCTCTAATCCCCTATCACTTAAAAAGACGATATTATTAGCCTTAGCGGTTACACTTTTAAACCCTCATGTGTATTTAGACACGGTGTTTGTGATAGGTGCTAGCGCATTAACTTTTAGCTTTGAAGAGAAAATTATATTTGCATATGGTGGGCTTAGTGCATCATTTTTATGGTTTTTTGGTTTGGGATATGGTGCTTTGAAGTTAAGCAAAGTGCTTATTAAAATAGCCAAAATCATAGATATTTTTGTGGCAATTATAATGTTTGTGATAGCCTTTTCACTTATTCGTTATATTTTTGACTTGATTTCATAATTAAAATTTTATGCTCGTGGTATTATTTGGGCTTTGGATATCCAGTGTGTTGTGTGAGTGCGATCGTTGCAAGGCTAAATTTATGAGTAAAAGACTGTAATTGATGGTTTTAGGTTGCTAGGTTTATCTGTCGCAATTCCAACACTCAAGACAACTATAACAAAGTTTAGCACGCATAGGGCATTATTTGGAGAAGAAGGAAGGAATATAATATTATTCAAGGTTTATATACTTGGTTGGGGCAATATTAATCAAACTTCAACTGCAGAAACTATTAATGGTATATCTGCTTTAATATAAAATTATACGCTTTGTCAAGTGGTATTGATAGTGAAGTGGGGATTTAAAACGGGTTAAAAATGATTTAATGTCTCATTGGCTTTTGTTAGAATGGCTAATAAGACCGATAATACCACAAAGCATGGTGACTATAAGACAAGTTCAACGCTATATAAGAGAAAATAATATCCGATGAGGCACTTTAATTACTGATTGAACAAGGCTTAATAATGTCATAAATTAATCCTAATGATAAACAGGCAATACATGATTATGAAATGCTATTAAAAGATATGAAAAGGAATTCTCATTCTTAAATCAAATGAAAATAGAATTTACATATAAATACAAACATGATAGCAATTAGGATAATGGTGGGTTCAAGGAACCGGGGCAACAAATATAGAGAACGTAGAGCAAGCAATGCTAACCAATACTTAAGTCTTATGATTTTTTGTCGTATGTATATGTGCGTATGTAAGTATTTATGTGTGCTTTGATTGCGTTGTGATGTGTTTGGATTTACTTAGCCCTATGTAATATAAACATTATGGCTTTGTTTAATGATAAGACTGCAGGTGTGTGTTATGATTGGCTCCAGTATGTAAAGCCAATCATATTTTTAAATATTTTAATACCCTTTGTGTTTAGAATGCGTCTTTTAAGCTTTTACTTGTTGGTAATGCCGTATAAAGTTTTATTGAGTTTGCATCAAGTTTTTTAATGATTTTGTAATGCTTTGTAAGGTAAAAGAGTGATTATATTTATGCAATACTCTACATGAAATGTTAAATGCAATTGCTATTTTAAGTTATAATGCAAGGGTGTTTTACAGGAAAAAGAGACGAACTTGCAAACTTATTCATGCAATACGAGAAGGTTAAGGTTTTTTTTAGATAAGCGTTTTTTCCACAACTTTAATACATCAATTAAAATATATTTCATAAATGTTAATATAACACGAATATTCATGACTATGATTCAATAACTGCTTTACCAAGTATTTAATCTCAAATTTGCTTAGTGTTTAGGGTATATATAGGGTTTTGGAGTTAATTTTGTAACGCCAGGCACACATAAAGCTTAAAACCCATATTAAAAATTATTCCGTATTATTTTAGAAATACGAATTCTTTATGAATTCAAACTCTAATATCCAAAAAAACTTTTATTCCTAAAAATCTTTATTTATATTTCATTATATAATATACTTCTACATTATTCATCACAAAAGGCATATTATGCAATACAGCAAAACACCATCACTACTTTCTATGCGTTGGCGTTCATTTTACGCACATAAAATGGCTAGATTCTCACTTTTTTGTTTTATTTTTATCTTTATTGTGAGTTTGTTTGCCCCCTTTTTAGCAAATGATAAACCTTTGCTTATTTATAAAAATAATTCGTTTTATTTTCCTATTTTTATAGATTATAGTGAAGTTGAATTTGGCGGGGATTTTTATACGACACCAGATTATAAAGATCCGTTTGTTAGAAATCTTTTTGCAAATGATTTTATACTTTACCCTTTGATAGAATATGCTGCTGATAGTATCGACTGGAATCTAAAAGGCATACCACCTACACCACCAAGCAGAGAGCATATTTTAGGGACTGATGATCAAGGCAGAGATGTTTGCGCGAGATTATTATATGGCTTACGCACTTCACTGCTTTTTGGGATAATTTTGAGTGTGTGTAGCGTGTGTATTGGCGTTCTTATCGGTGGTATGCAGGGCTATTATGGTGGGCTTATTGATTTATTTGGGCAGAGGGCTTTAGAGATTTGGAGTGGTATGCCGACACTCTTTGTGATTATCATTGTATCAAGCTTTATATTACCGACATTTTGGATTATTTTAGGGATTGTGCTGCTTTTTAGCTGGACTAGTATTGTAGGTGTGGTGCGTGCAGAGTTTTTAAGAGCAAGGACACAAGACTATGTCAAAGCATCTAAAGTGTTGGGCTTTAGTGATTTACATATTATGTTCGTGCATATTTTGCCAAATGCACTCATTGCAACTATTACTTATTTACCCTTTATTACTATTGGTAGTATTACGACACTTGCTACGCTTGATTTTTTAGGCTTTGGTATGCCCCTTGGGAGTGCGAGTCTAGGGGAGCTACTTAATCAAGGTAAAAATAATATACAAGCACCACATTTAGGTATAGCTGGATTTCTTGTTATGTCTATTGTGCTATCTTTGCTTGTATTTATTGGAGAGGGGGTAAGGGTAGCTTTTAGTGAGAGTAAGCATTAAAATATTAAAAACTTTACAAGTTTATGTTATCATAAACGATTATTATTTTACATTTGAAGGATTTTATATGAAATTATCCGAGATAAAGGAACTCATCCAGCTCTTTAATGATTCAGATCTTGCTTCACTTCGCTTAGAGCAAGAGAACTTCCTGCTAAAACTAAGTAAAGAAGGTAAAAAGCTAAAAGCAGACAAAGTTATCCAGCAAGTAGCACAAGCCACACCTGCACAAAAGATAGAAGTTGCACCCGCAACACAAACAATAGAATCTAGTCCAAAACCTGCAAATCCAAATAATGCTGATTTTATCACTTCTCCTATGGTAGGCACATTTTACCGCTCACCAAGCCCAGGTGCAGCACCCTATGTAAGTGTGGGTGATACGATTAAAAAGGGACAGACAATAGGCATTGTTGAAGCGATGAAGATTATGAATGAGATTGAAGCAGAGTTTGACTGCAAAATCGTAGAGATAGAGGTAAATGACGCACAGCCTGTTGAGTATGGCACAAAGCTTGTTATGGTTGAGAGAATCTAGGGGTATCTTATGGGTAATGCAAAGACAACAGAGAGTAAGCAGCAAGACACAAATGAAAATAGCGGCGTTGTAAAAAAGAAATTACAACGCATTCTTATCGCAAATCGTGGTGAGATTGCCCTGCGTGCTATACGCACGATTCAAGAGATGGGAAAACAAGCCATTGCGATACACTCTATCGCTGATAAAGATACACATTATCTTGAAGTAGCCGATGCGAAAGTGTGTATTGGCGGGGAGAAGAGTAGTGAAAGCTATCTCAATATTCCGGCTATTATGAGTGCAGCGGATTTATTTGAAGCAGATGCGATATTTCCCGGATATGGCTTTTTGAGTGAGAATCAAAACTTTGTTGAGATTTGCGAACATCATAATATTGAGTTTATCGGTCCTAGCAAAGAAGTAATGATGATAATGAGTGATAAATCAAAGGCAAAAGACTGCATGAAAGAAGCAGGTGTACCTGTGATTGTAGGGAGCGATGGGGCATTAAAAAGCTATAAAGAAGCCTTAGAGGTAGCGGATAAAATCGGCTATCCTGTCATACTCAAAGCAGCAGCTGGCGGTGGTGGTAGAGGTATGCGTGTCGTGCCTGATAAGGGGCTTTTAAAGAATCTATATTTAGCTGCTGAAAGCGAGGCGTTAAGCGCATTTGGTGATGGCACAATTTATATGGAAAAATTTATCAATAAGCCAAAGCATATTGAAGTGCAGATTCTAGCTGATAAGCATGGCAATGTCGTGCATATTGGCGAGAGAGATTGCTCTATGCAGAGACGACAGCAAAAATTGATTGAAGAGACTCCAGCAGTTGTCTTAAGTGATGAGGTAAGGAAGAATTTGCTTGATACCGCCATTAAAGCCGCCAAGCATATTAAATATGTCGGTGCGGGGACTTTTGAATTTCTACTCGATTCTAATAATAAAGATTTTTACTTTATGGAGATGAATACGCGTTTGCAAGTCGAACACACCGTGAGTGAAATGGTAAGTGGGCTTGATTTGGTAGAGTGGATGATACGCATAGCAGAGGGTGAGAAACTTCCTAGTCAAGATTCTATTACATTTAAAGGGCATAGCATAGAGTGCAGAATCACAGCAGAAGATCCAGAGAAGTTTTATCCATGCCCGGGCAAAATTACAGAGTGGATTGCCCCGGGTGGTGCAAATGTAAGGCTTGATACACATGCTTATGGCGGCTATGTTGTGCCTATGTTTTATGATTCTATGATTGGCAAACTCATTGTGTGGGGTGCGACAAGACAAGAGGCTATAAAACGCATGAAACGCGCCCTAAAAGAGTTTAAAATCGCAGGGATTAAAACGACTATTCCATTCCACATAAAGATGATGGATAATAAAGACTTTGAAGATTCTAGAATCTATACAAAATACTTAGAGACGGAATATAAACTTGGCTAGATTCCATTCTATAATGATTAGTAACGAATAGGGAGTTGAAAATGGCATATATCGTAAAAATCGATCAAGGCAAAGCGAAAATATATGATGGTGGATCTTATAAAAGATCGGTTGGTTCAAATGTAATTGCATGCGATTGTGATGATGAGTGGGTGGCATGTGTAGAGAAGAATGTCGTAAAGCAGTATAGTATAAGTGGATCTTATAAAAGGACATACCCCGATAGAGATGCTGTAGGTGTAAATGTGGGCGGTGGTAGCATTGCTATAAGACTTGCTAATGGAAAAGTAAAAGAATATAAAGCTTCTAGTGGCTCTTATGTCAAGAGTTATTAACCTAACAAATATATTTTGGAATCTTTGTGATAGGTTCAGTTTTGGTAGTTGGGATTTAATGTTTTTTCGTGTTGCATTTGCTTTTCATGTGAGTTATGATTATGTTGCATAAGGTGTAGGCATAACTTAAAGTGAAGTTTATGAAGTCTATATTCAAATTCGAATGTAGTTTAACTTTGTGTAATAAACCTTATATTAAACAACCAATTTCTCACAATCCTTTGCGTCCCATGCTTTTTTGATTTAGATAAAACACAAGAGATATTTATGGCACATATTAAGTTGTGGGCTACTATTGGATAGAGTGTTGTAATTCCAAAAACTCGCCCTGACTTGCCAAAATGCCAGAAAATCTAAATCCTGCTAAAATATTAAAAATCAATTTCACTAAAACCTATATCTCACTTCAAAGCGATAGTCTGTGCCGGGCTCATATAAAGCCGTGCGGATTTTATTAATAGCTTCATTTGCACTATTATCTGCTTCAACTTTTAGTGGTGAGGTAGGGTCCATATAATATGCGTTAAAGACATTTAAAATGCTAAATCGCAAGGTAAGTTTGTCTTTGCCAAGCGGATAGTAATTCACATATAAATCTGACACACTATACCCATCTTTGCCAATGTCTTCAAACTGCTTTTGATAGATATTATAACCTATCGTGCCTTTCTTAAAGCCTGTCGCAGATCGAGTAACCCAAGCTATATCAAACATATCCGCATCATAACGCAATCCAAGCATAAAAGTATAACCCCAAGTAGCCCCAAGCTCGTAAGTATCCGCAAGTAATGCCCCCTTGCCCTCACCTCCAGCAGTAAGCCAATTTCTTGCTACGCCCAAATCAAGGGTAAATCTATCATAGTAAAACGCCGAGCCAATCTCAAAGCCATAGTTAATAAGTGGAAAGTTTAGATTCTCTCTTACCCCTTCTCTACCACCAGCACCTGCCGCACCTTTTGCATAGCTATTAATAAAGTTTAGAATATTTCCTGCATATACTGCAAATTTAAAACTCATAAAATCATTTATATAATCAAGCGTGATTTCACCATGATTTGAGTATTCTGATTTGAGATTTGGACTTATCTCCACTTTTGTATCACGCAAAAGTGTCGCATCGCCGGGCATTGCTCCCCTTGTGCTGAAAGCATACTTTGCACTGATATCAAGCCCATCAATCACACTATAAGTAAGCACGGTGCTAGGGCTTACCCCGCCTGTGAAATGATCCTGTTTATTCTTATCAAAATAGTAGTAAAAATCCGCCCTGCTACCATAACCCCATGTAAGATTGTCTAGAATCTGCCAACTATCCTGCACAAATCCACCATAGATATATGCCTCTTCCCTGCCCCTATTATGCTTTAAATTATTTTGATTTTTTTCACTATCTTGCATATTATCATCACGCACACTCATACCTTGAAAGTCAAAGCCATATTCAAACAAATGATCTTCATTTAGCTGATTGCTTAGCCTTGCATTTGCACCATAGTTATCAAGCACGATAGCACGAGATGAGCTTTCATCATGATTATGTCCGCCACCGTTATGATTGTGATCTTCTGTAAAAAGTGGTGTGAGATTCACATTTTTTGCGTTGTGATATGCGGCAAGTTTTATAGAAGTGCCGCCATGCTCTGGTTTATATTCATAGTTTGCAGTAAAACTTTGATTTTGATTTTTATGTCGAAATAAATGATCTGCAAAATGCTCCCCTGCCACATCGCCTATATTTGATCGAAACGGACGAGTCGCATCATCATTTATAACGCTATAACCAACAGAAAACCTTTGATTAGAATCTACTTGCCCTCCAACTTTCAAAAGCACATTCGTTTGCATTGAGTTGCTGCCTAGCACGGGGTTATTCATCGTAAGAAAGTTTTTGTAAGTATGCTTTGCATCGCGATAATTTAGCACATTTTGATGATTTATACTTGCCAAAATGCCTACATCGCTAAAAAGCCGACTATATACATTGAGATTTGCTTTATAGCCTAAGTTTGTAAAAAAGCCTGTGCCAATTTCAGCACCAAACTTCTCTCCCGCCTTTAAAAAATCACTCGCATCTTTTGTCTCAAAGGCAATAGACCCAGCAAGACCACCCGGTCCGCTACTCGCATCGCTTACGCCCTTGCTTACCACCACTCTTTTTAATAGCGATGGATCAACCATAACATTGCCTTGATGATGAAAGGCATTGCCATTTTGTGCCGCTCCATCAAGCATTACTCTCATCATAAAGCTCTCAAACCCTCGCACATAAATCTTTTGTCCCATATTCACACCACCACCCACAGCAATGCTAGGGTCTTTTTTGAAAATGTCTCTAAGATTTAGGGCTTGTGTCTTTTCCAAATCATCAGCAGTGATGAAAGTCTTTGTGCTTGTTTCATAGCTTTTTAGCTTACTTGTCGTAGTAACGGCGTTTAGCTTGTAAGATTCTGTATTGTCTTCTTGCGGTGTGTTAGAATCTAGTGCATAGCTTAAGGTTTGAGCTACACAACATATCGCCACACCCGCAAGTATCTTGCGTGTTTGTAACATGTTTATCCTTAACTTGAAATAATATTTATACAAGCAATATATAAAAATTACAATAAGCTTTATATGTTGTGTATGCTTTACATTGAAATATTACTTTGCTTTGGAGAATAGATAAAACAAAGTAATATTGTGTGCGAGGCATTATAGCGAAAAAAATTTAATAATTTAAATAACGGGTTAATAGCATAGCTTTATTACATATAGATTCTATTGTAAAATTTAAGTTTTAGATTCCAAGTTGCAGAATCTAAAACTTAAATTATAGTGTTTTGTTGCTGATAAGTTATAGAATCCAAACTTCAGATTCTAAGAT
>NZ_FZMS01000064.1 GCF_900198365.1 Helicobacter bilis
GATTGAGGGAAAGAAGTTTATGGGATAAACATTTGATTATTAGATTATATAAGTTTTTAAATAGGTTAGAGGGAGTGATATTGGTTTTAATCTTTGGATATGGGGCATAAAACGAATGAGTTAAACCTCAATAAGTTTTATAATCTTATGTCCCACACTCGCACAACAATTAGTTTGTGAAAACATAAATATTATTCTTCATAATTCACAATTTTATAGTCGAAACAACAAAATATCTTTCTGTTTTTCTATTTTAATTCAACATTTAATCACTTCTTAAAATGCACTTGACTCGTTTTTTGTAAAATCGGCTTTCTATTTTTTATGAAAGGATAAACATGAGATTATCAAAATCTTTGATTGTAGGCACATTTTTAGGTGGTGCGTTTTTTATTTCTGGTTGTTCGCAGAATATCGCAAAGTTTTCAGTTGCAACGACAGGTAATATGAATATGCCATCAAATTTACAAAAAGGCACAACCGTTGAGGGCAAGGATTGTATTACTAGAGTTTTTGGAATCCCATTTGGCAATAGGAATAATAGGGTAAGTAATGCTGTTGGCAAGGCGTTAGATATGGCGACGAAGAAAGGACAGCCAAACGACGCGCTTGTAAATGTGGATATTCGTTCAAGCTCTTGGAATATTATTATTTTTGGCAGACAATGTATAATTGCAAAAGGACAGCCAATAGGAGCTTCTTCTGCAAATGATTCTCAAGCAAGTAAAAAAGAAAGCAAAGATAGCTAGTTTGCAATAGCACAAAGGGTATCGAATGTGAAAGCGACAAATACTCTAAGATAAGTGGCATAATGGTTTATTGTGTTGTAAAACTTGGCTATCAACAATGGTTTGAATCTAAAACAAGATTTATTGTGTTTAGATTCTATATTTTTTGTAATATCCGCTTGTAGGCAATTTACTTATCTTTATCGAGCAAATTTAGCAATATAGGGCTATTGTGTAACTTCTAATGTTTTCTGTGCTTTGATATTATTAAAAAGTTGGTTGTTGTATTAAATTTGAGTGAAACATTAGCTGGGAATATAATATTCATCAAAACCTTACAGGGCTATTTTCGACTCACTATATCTTGTAACTTTTCTATAATCTCATTGATGGCTACAATCTCATCAGTTTCGTTCATATTTTGTGTTGTTTTATGTAAAATCACAAAATATTTAGAATCCATATTATCACCAGACCAAAGATAGCTATCTCTCTTGCTACATAGCCATATTAAAGGCATATTAAGATTATTTGCAAGATGACTAATTGCTGTGCTAGGGCTAATAAGGGCTATGCTTTGCTTCAGTAAAGCTACAAGGTTTATTAAATCATCATCATTATAAAATATAGATACATTATGTAAAGATTGAAGTTTTAATAATTCTGTATTGCCCGCTTCATTGCCTTTGTATGTTGGTATAACAAAATGCAGGTTTGGGTATAGCCCTGATAGTTTATATAGAAGTTTTTCATATCCGCACAAGGTGAGATTGCAAAATGTGCTACGCACAAATGGATTGACTACCACGATTTTTTGTTGTATATGTCTAGATTCTATAAATTCTTTAATCTTTGCCTTATTTTTGTCGCTACTTTTGAATCTAATATAAGAGTAGTCTATCGTAGCTATATTTTTATCATAATGCTTGGGGTTAATTTTTCTAACAAGTTGCAACATGCGTTGATATTGTGGAGTGTGGTTTAAATGCTTTGGGATAAAAACACTCTCAAAGCGATAGTTAAGACTATTTGCAAAAGTCATAAAAGTAATTATGCGTTTGCATGTCGTCTGTGCTAGAAGTCTGCATTTCGCTCTATTTGGTTGTGTGAGAATGAATATATCAAAATTATTCGCATTGATATTTTTAATGAGATTCTCGTTATCCATAGATTCTATGTTGATTATGGAATCTATAAACTCAAATTGTGCATATAGAGTTACCCCCCCCCCCCGCAAGAATTAGTATAAACAATAATCTTAGAATCTTTATACAAATGTCGCAGAGCGTATATAGCATGTAATACGACTATATTATCACCAATTAACCCCGCTCGGTAGAATCCTATATTCATCAATTATTTTCTTTAAGCCTATAAATACCCAAGCATACGCTTAAAGAAACTCTTAAAGCCCTTAGATTCTAAAAGCATATTATGCTCCATGTCTGTAATCTCATGTGCTAAAAGTGCCGCAATATCGCCTATGCCTACCGATACGCTATTAAATGGCTCTACTTTTGTAATTAACGCACGATTTCTTGTAGCTTTATTCACTGCAGCGTTTAGCTCAAGCCCACCTAGAAACTTTAGCGTGAGATGTGGTATATGCTTTTTTGTAATACTCTCCATGCGATCAAATACCGCAAGAGCTTCTTTTTGACTTTTACACATGTTTATCACCATAAAGATTTGCTTCTTTGTGTGTGCGTTTAGCTTGATAGTCGCATACGCATCTGTAATGGCTGAAGGATCTGGCATAGTAACCACGATAATATGCTCGCATGCTTGCAGTGTAGATTGATTTAGCGGACCGATACCTGCCCCCGTGTCAATCAGCAAAAAGTCAAGCGTATCAAGGATATTACTCTCATGTATGAAATTCTCCACAATATTGAGATTGTTACCCGCGTATTTTAGAATCTCTTCACCACTATCACCCGGTATGAGATAGAGATTTGGCTCTATTTCATACACGACCTCATCGATACTTACCTCGCCCTTCATCGCGTGAAGAATGTTTTTATCAGTTTTAATGCCAAAGATAAGATCAAGATTTGCTAGTCCAATATCTGCGTCAAATACGCCGACCTTAAAGCCTAGCTTATTGAGTTTATAGGCAAGGTTTGCGCTAAGAGTGGATTTGCCTACGCCACCCTTACCTGAAGTAATAGCGACATATTTCGTATTCGCTTTATTTCTCATCATGGTTTCTAGCTGTTTTGCCTGATTTTCAATCATTCGACTTCCTTGCCTTGCTTAAAAAGGGTGTATTCATCAACTTAAATTTCCTATTGTTCTTCATTATTGCAAGATTCTACCGAAAGCAAGATTCTAGCAAAAAATTAATAAATTTATCACCAGAAACAAACGCTATCGTTATAGAAATCCACGCTACGCCATAAAAGAAACTCGTTAAAGATTTTCATAATAACACATGCAAGAAGTATTCCATAGGCAGTTTTAAAACTTAAAATCTCATCTTAACAAATCGCCATATTTATGTGATTAGATTCTATTAGCTTCTGCTATAATGTAGTTTTAGATTATTTAAAGGTGTGCTATGAGAAAAAATATTATGGTTATAATGTGTGCTTATTTGTTATGTTTTATGTGTAGTCATTTGGCAGTGGCACAAGAGATATATGCCCCAAAGACAAAAGAATATCTTATTCGTTTATTGAAAGACCCAAACATTCCTTTAAGTGCGATTGATACAAGTAATATTACAGATATGAGCAGACTTTTTGAGAATACGACTCGCAAGGATTTTAGCGGTATAGAATCTTGGAATGTGTCTAATGTGGTGGATATGAGCTATATGTTCTCTCATGCGAAGTTTTTTAATCACAATATTAATGATTGGAATGTGAGCAATGTGGTAAGTATGAGTGGCATGTTTTATGAAGCAAGCAGCTTTAATCAACCGCTAGATAAGTGGAATGTGTCTAAAGTGCGTTTTATGTTTGGTGTGTTTTTCAATGCAAAGGCGTTTAATCAGCCGCTAAACTCATGGAATGTCAGCAATGTAGAGGGTATGGGAAGTATGTTTGCTGGGGCAAGTAGTTTTAATCAGCCGCTAGACAAATGGGACACGCAAAAGGTGCTAACCATGCGTGATATGTTTCATAATGCAAAGTCCTTTAATCAAGATATAAGCATGTGGAATATCAGCAAGGTAAAAAATAAAACAAAAATGTTATATCGCTCTGGTATGCAACAAATCCCTGTGTGGTATAAAGAAGAGTTTCAAAAAGAACAAGAAATAGATTCTATGAAAAAAGAGGAATATAGATAGTTTTTAGAATCTTTTATGCAAGTGCTTTGCTTAAGTAATAATATTAAGCAAGGAAAGATTCTGCTGTATGCTAAGATAGTTTATTGATGTTTCAGTAACGAGAATCTTAAATGTCTATTATGCTATCTTGCTAACATGTCTTTATCAATCTTGCATTTCTTTGTAATTGCAATATAGTTTGTAGTGATAAACTGCTCATCGGTTTCCCTGTAACTATCAATGTGATATAAAGTCGCATTAGGCAAGATTCTATAAATTGCCATATCATTTTTACTAAAGAAATACCAAAAATCCTGAAAAAATGTGCGTGTGTCAATATTACAACCACCAAACTCAAAAGTAACCATATCAATAGCTTTGTTTGCAAACATAACTTTCGCACCATCTAATACATCAAGCTCGTGTCCCTCCACATCAAGCTTCAATAAATCTATGTGTGAAATATTTTGTGTTTCGCAATATGTATCAAGTGTGCTAAGTTGAATTTGTTCTGTTTTGTTAAAATCGATATTAAAATGATCGAGTCGCCTTTTTGTAAGACTCGCGAGACCAGAACCATCGGCATTTGAATACAGCGTTGCTTTGGTTTCAGTATTTGATAAACCAAAGTTGTTAAGCATTACCCTTTCGTTATTGCTATGTGTTTGTGAGAGTTTTTCAAAAGTATAGTGCGATGGCTCAAAACAATAGATTTTAAAATCTAGCGTATTCTTATTTTGAGAGGTTTGCCCCCCCCCCCATATGTCGCAAACATAATGTTGTGTATTTGCCCACATTTGCACCTACATCAAAAATACAAAATGAGGTCTTATTGCTAAAATATGAATTTTTAAGCAAGATATTAAAAGCTATCTCTTCCCCGCTATCAAAGACTTCTCCACCAGAGCCAATACCTAAGGCATTAAGTGAGCGATTAAGTATCTTTGTGTGCTTACGCATTGAATAAAACTTATGAAACATAGAATCTCCCTTAAACAATAATTAAATAATAGTAAATAAAATTATACTATATTAATCTAAAAATAGATTCTATGATCTCCAAACCCCATACAATCTACTTGCATTGCCCACAACACTAATAGAGCTAAGGCTCATAGCAAGGCTTGCAAGCATTGGATTTAGCATAACTCCAAAAGGACTAAATATTCCCATAGCAATGGGTATGCAAATGATATTGTATAAAAATGCAAAGCCTAGATTCTGTTTGATATTATGTAGTGTTTTTCTACCTAAATGCAGTGCCTCTACAATACCTAGCAAATCATCTCTAAAATAGATAATATTGCCATACTCAATACTTACTTCACTCCCACTTGCCATAACAAGTGAAAGATCAGCCTTTGCTATCGCAATAGAGTCATTTGCCCCATCGCCTATCATAATCACTTTATGCCCTTTGTTTTGCAGAGATTCTATATATCGCATTTTATCTTCTGGCAGACACTCTGCCTTGTAAGGAATGCCTAAAATATCAGCGATATAGCCCACATTTTCTTTCATATCCCCACTTAGAATCTCACATTGAAAACCGCCTGTTTTAAGCATAGCTATCATCTCTTGTGCGTATGGCTTTAGTGCTTCTGCTAGATATATACGCCCTAGTAAAATCGCCCTATCTTGCATGATCTCAGCGATATACACACAAACACGGCCTTTTATAGAATCTGTCTCAACAGATAGCCCTGCCCTATCCTTTAAAAGTTTCGCATTTCCAATCAAAAACACTCTCTCTTTAGAATCTATAAGCAATTTAGATTCTATCCCTGCATTCATGTAGTGTTTAGAATCTAGCTGTTTATAGAGTTGTGTATCACTAGATTTATTATGAAAACTCTCACAAATTGCTTTAGCGATAATATGATTGCTTGAAATCTCAATAGAAGCAGCAATGCGTAATAGCTCGTTTTCGCTTATATTTTCCTGCAAGAATATGCTATGCAGACTAAAATCCCTTTTAGTTAAAGTGCCTGTTTTATCAAAAACTACATAATCTGTTTTGCTTAGACTTTCAAGGCTTTGTGCGTTTTTAAAAAAGATTCCAAAGTGATTTGCCCTAGCGTTTGCAAAGAGTATTGCCATTGGCGTGGCAAGTCCTAAGGCACAAGGGCAAGAGATAAGAAGTGTGCTAGAAAAATATAGCATAGCACTCTCTAAGTTTTCATATATAAACCAAAAGATTCCACTACAAGTAGCAAGAAACATGACAAGCGGGACAAAAATGAGTGAGATTCTATCCGCAAGTTTTGCGATATTTGCTTTGCTTTCAAGGGTTTGCTCTAATAGGCTTTGCATTTTGCTGATTTTAGAATCACTTAAAGTATGGCTAACACGAGCAATTATGGGCGTATCAAGGTTTAGCGTCCCTGCAAAAAGCTGCATGCCTTTTTCCTTCCTAATAGGGATACTCTCACCACTAAGCATACTCTCATCAATACTTGCATCATTTGAATAAAGTATAGAATCTATGGGGATAAAGCTGTGTGGGAGTATCTGTATATAATCGCCTATTTGAAGGTTATAGGGTGAGATTTCTTCAGTCTTTAGGGCGGCTATATCATGTGGATTTATGATTTTTAGGGCAATTTCACTTTGTCTTTGCAGTAGAGATTTTGCGTTTTTTATAGCTTTATTTTTTGCATTTTCTTCCATAAATTTGCCAAGCATAATAAAGCTTAGAATCACACAAACACTCTCAAAATACAAATGACTTTCTATCCCATTTAGCATTTGTGCTAAGCTAAAGCAACTATATAAAAAGCCTGATAAACTCCCAACACTCACAAGTGAATCCATATTAGGTCGCAGGGCAAACAATGCTTTTAATCCATGAAAATATATACTCCGCCCAAAGTGCATAACACAAAGCGTGATAAAAAGCTGTGTCAAGCCATTATAGATAGGATTATGCAGGATTTGCGGCAAGGGAAGGCTAAACATATCATGTAGCATACTTATATACACTATCACTAGAGATAAGATAATACTAAAGATTAATCGCCTTTTATCGTTTAAAAGGGTGCGTTCTATGTAGTGATTTATTTTTTGTAGAATGTTTTGCCGCTTGGTGTCTTTCGTAGAATCTAGATTCTGCGTTGTCTTTTTTGCAAGTTTGGACTGGTGCTTCGCACAAGTGGTGCTTTTAGCGGATTGTTCGCTCAAGGCTCGGTCATTACCGCTTAGGTAACTCCCTTCGCCTTTCGCTCCAAAAGCTTTGCTTTCTTTAGTAAAACCACTAAAATCACTCAAAAATACTTCCGCAGTTTGCATTTTGGAGTTTTTGGAATCTAGAAACTTGTCATATTGAGCGTTAAGCGAAATATCTTTACTAGATTCCATATCGTTATTTGTATGAATTGTAGAATCTAAACTATCCATTGTTTTAGATGTTTCGCTTCGTTCAACATGACAGACAAAATCTGTGTTTTTAGATTCAGATTCTATAAAAGTTGCTTCATGTTTTTTAGTATCATAGAGATTAGATTCTATTGTATTATTTTGGGTAGATTTTGTATTCTCTATTTTTTGTGTTTTAGATTCAGTGGCACACTCAAGCGGATTAGAATCTTTTAGCATATTGAAAGTGGAGCTAGAAGTTGTATGTAATGATTTTAGACTAAAGTTTGTATTTGCTTGATTTTTGTTATTTGCTAAAGTAAAACTAGACTTTGTGGCAAGTTTTGCTTTAAAACCCAAAGATTCTATACATGATATTATGGAATCTATATCGCAAGTTTCTTTATCAAATTTTATTGCCGCTGTGTTGTTTAGGATATATACATTTGCTTCTTTTATGCCCTCTTTTTTTCTTAACTCATTTTCAATACTTGCAGAGCAGCTCGCACAACGCATACCAGAAACAGCAAGCCTCACAGAATCTATATTTTGTGTTATCTCTTTCGTGTTTTGTATAGATTCCGTATTTTCTACTTCTTGTGTCCCAAGTTCCGCCTCCCATCGTGGTGTAAGCGGTGATAGTGGTGTTTGCGGTTGTGAATTATTTGCTTGGCTAAATCGCATATATTTCCCTTCAAACTACTTAGCTTGTGCTTCTTTACCTTTTTTCTCATCAAACTTTACTTTAAAATCTCTATAAGGTGTTTGCAATTTATAGGTATGAAGATATTGTGGGATAAAGACTTCAAGATCATTTATCTTTCGCATAATATCCACATAATAGGCTTGGGCTTGTCTATTTACACTCTCTTTATTCCGCCATGCAAAGCCCTTGTTATATGACTTTATGATTCTTTGCAGATCGCCCTTATGGATTTTATGCCAGTATCGCAGGTTATCTAGTGCAATAGATGATGCAAACATAGGATCGGAAATAAGCATTTGCCCCACAACATTACGCAAAAACGAAGAGTCTTGATAGCTTGTATATTTTCTAATCACATTGGAAATATGTGCGTGATAAATCCCAGCAGACGGATCAGAGAAATTTAATAAATATTCACCCGCACAAGATTCTTTCCATGCGATTGCCGCCATAAGATAGCCAAAGCCATGATCTCTACCATAGTAGTAAGCATACATTAATACATCTTTTTGCTCTTTAGTAAAGTCTTGTAATGCTACACAAGTGCCTTCTATCTTTATGGTGATTTTCTCTTGGGCTACTAAATTCTGACGCAATAACACAGAGATAGCATAGCACCAAATCGTAGTGATAAATATTCTTTGCACCTTTTAGCCTTTTTCACTTTTATTTGCTAAAATTATACAATCAATTTAAAAAGGCATGAGTAAATGGCAGAATTATTTATTGAAATTTTCACAGAAGAATTACCCGCAATTCCACTTTTAAAAAATCTAAGTAATATCAAAGAAAATTGGAAAAAGATACTAAAAGATAATTATCTTGAATCCCATTTTGACTTTTTCTACACACCACGAAGACTAAGCTTTATCCACAAAGATTTTGCATTAAAACAACCTGACACAAAGGTAGAATCCTATGGACCACCACTTGCTATTGCTTATGATTCTAACAATAATCCCACAAAGGCAATGCAAAGCTTTTTGCAAAAAAACAATATCACCAAGGATATGGTCAAAACAGCGACTAAAGATAATAAGGAAGTGCTATTTTATGAAAAAGAAGTAAAAGGGATAGAATCAAGTAAGCTTTTAGAATCTATGGTCATCACCCTGCTTCATTCACTGCATTTTGGTAAAAGTATGCGTTGGGGTGATTGCAAGGATAGCTTTATACGACCGATACGAAATATTTGCATTATGCTAGATAATAAAAATATCCCTTGTAATGCTTATAATATAAAAGGGAACAATCTTATTTTTGCACACAGACAAGCAAAAGATACAAATGGAGAACAAAAAGGTCATTATGCTACAAGTATAGAATCTTATCTCGACTTTTTAGCACAAAATGGCGTGATACTAGACCAAGATAGGCGTAAAGGCTTAATACTACAAGAGATAAAAGAACTTGAAAATAAACATAATATAAAAGTAGAGATTGATACAGATTTATTACAAGAGATAGTAGCGATTACAGAATATCCACATGCAATGCTAGGAATCTTTGATGAGAAGTTTCTAAAGATTCCAAAAGAGATGATTATAACTTCTATGAAAGAGAATCAAAGATATTTTGCGGTATATAAAGATTCAAATCTTTTTCACGGCTTTGTAGTTGTGAGTAATTCTTTTGGCGGTGATTTCTCTCTCATTACGAAAGGGAATGAAAAGGTATTACGAGCAAGGCTTGAAGACGCTATGTTTTTCTACACGCAAGATATAGATTCTAAAATGCAGTTTGGAAGTCTAGATTCTATTAGCTTTATGGAGGGGGCTGGAAGCCTTGCAGATAAGATATTACGAGAGCAAAACATGGCAAATAGTCTTATAGCCTTGCTTAACACAAAGCAAATAGAATGCAGTGAAAATGAAAAAGCCCTTGTAATACAAGCCTTGAAATACGCAAAATGCGATTTATTATCCCAAAGTGTGGGGGAATTCCCCGAGTTACAAGGCATTATGGGATCATACTTTGCAAAAGATTGCGGCAAGGAAGTTGAAGTCTGCCTTGCAATAAGAGAGCAGTATCTACCAAATGGCATACAAGCAACACTTCCTAGCAGCAAAATCAGCGCACTTGTAAATATGGCAAATAAGCTTGATACCATTTTCACACTCTTTAATATCAATAAGATTCCAAGTGGCTCAAAAGACCCCTTTGCACTAAGACGACAAGCCACGGCGATTTTAAAGATAGCACATCAATTTGGCTTTGACTTAAGCATAAAAGAGATATGTAATCTAGCAAGTAAAGATTATAGCAACGCAAAGCAAGATAGTCTTATAGACTTTATGATGGAGAGAATATATGGAATCTTTCCGGGGGTAAATCCTAGCATTGTGCGTTGTGTGCTACTTATGGGATTTGGCATCACACAAAGCTTTGATAAGACTTTAGCCCTTGCTTCATATTTTGAAAGCGTGGATATCAAATCTGTGATAGGCACTTTCAAACGCGTGGCAAATATTTTAGATAATGCAAATCTTACCAAGGACATAACACTAAACACAACACTATTTGAAGAGAGTGAAGCAAAACTTTATAATAATCTCATGGCATATATAAACAACAAGAAAACAGAAATTACAAACCATACTCTAGATTCTGAATCGTATTTAGCACAGATAGAGAGCTTATTTGCACTCAAAAGCGATTTAGATTCTGTATTTGATAATGTCTTAATAATGACTGATGATATGGAGTTAAAGCAAAATCGCATTGGCTTAATCACACTTGTATTTAAGGCGTTTATGGAATTTGGCGACATGCGTGAAATCGCGGTGTAGATTTAGCTTTAGAATCTTAGTCTTATCTCAATAGTTACTTTGTAAAATACAAGCTTTAATGTTGTAGTAAAAAGGATGGGTTATGTTGTTAAAAAGTATGCTGTTGGTTTTCTTCTCATTTTATACTTTAGATATAAATATGCAAAAAGAATGTGAAAGCGAAAGAGATAAAATAAGTGGTTGCATAGAAAAAACATATTATACAAATGGGGTTCTTGCGGTAGAAAGACCATATAAAAATGGTAAAATGGAGGGAATAAATAAGGTATATTATGAGAATGGAAATCTTTGGCGTACAATACCATACAAAAATAATGAAGCAGTGGGTATTGTCAAGTTGTATTATAAAAATGGGAACTTGCAAGCAGAAATACCAATGTTAAACGATGTCTTACATGGGGACTTAAAATTCTACGCAGAAGATAAGGAGCCGCTTGCCCTACTTAAAACAACGGGTTATGGGATTATAAGTGGTAAATGCCATAATGGCAAAGCCCTAACAGAAAAAGACCTGATGAATATCAATAGAAGACACACGCTTAATATGGCTACTTTTTTGAATGAAATATGTTCGCTTAATCCTTAGATTCAATCTTTAACTTTTGTTTTTAGAATCTACCCTTACAATAAGACTATCTGGCAAACCTAAAGATTTTATAATTGTTTGTTCTAGTATTCGCTGTTCGCCATTATCACATTCGTGATCAAAGCCCAATAAATGCAAAAATGCGTGGATAAAAAGCAATGAAAACTCGGCATAGGGATTATGCTTATATAATGTGGCTTTATCGCACACTTCATAAATATTTATGATAATGCTGCCTAAACATTGGGGCATATCGCTAGATTCTATATCCTGTATCTCTAAAGGAAAACTTAGCACATCTGTGGGATAATCTTTTGCCATATATTGCTTGTTTAGCTCTTGCATAGATTTACTATCTGCAAAGATTAATTCTGTATAGAGATTTTGTTTATCTAAAGATTCTATATATTTATAGATACTTTCTTGTAGCTTTAAGTCTTTTTTTATAGAATCTAGTCGTATTGTTTGCATGATAAAATCAGCTAAAAACTCTATATAGCCATTTATCTCTATGCTAGAATCTTGTGTTAAATCTGTGTTTAAATCATTTTTAGAATCTTGCTTTAAATCTTGCCATGCTTTTAGAATCTCGGTGTAGGGGGGCTTATCCATTGCATTTTGATTAGAATCTAGATTCCATAGGTTATGCCCTAAGTCTTGTGCTTCACCCAGATTTGACACAGAATCTAGACTTTTAGATGTTTGCTTACGCTCAACATGACAACTTTTAGAATCTAAAACCCCTGCACAATTAAACTCACGCATTTTCTCTTGCATATATGGGAAAATATGCGTTGTCTTAAAGTGATTCCATAGATTTTTACAAGGCTTTAGTAGAAAAAAGTCCCCATCAACTTCTACTCGCATATTTGCACCTCGCATTCAAGCCTTATGCCACTTATCTCATAGACTTTTTGTCTAGCTAGTTCTATAACTTTTATCGCGTCTTTAAACTCTGCCTTGCCTAGATTTACTAAAAAATTTGCATGTTTATCGCTAAAGCCTACATTATTGACATAAAAGCCTTTCATACCAGCAAGTTCTAGTAGTCTGCCCGCATAGTCATTTGGCGGATTCTTAAAGCAGCTCCCACAGCTTGGCTCATGCGGATGAGTGCTTCTCATTTGTGTAAAAAGCGGCAATAAATCATATCGAAAGCCCGGTATTTTATGGAATCTTGCCGCAAATATCACGCCATCACTCTCCCTTGTCCTATATAAAAGCCCCGCTTTTTCTACATTGATCCACTCGCCATTGATATTTAAGCTTTGCAAAATCTGTGCTATCTCATATTGCTTCATACCTGCATTCATATTGCATAACGCACCGATATTTCCGGGCAGATTTTTAAGAAATTCAAGCCCACTTAAATCATGCTTTTTAAAGAATAAAAACGCTTGGATACTTGATACACTAGCCCCCATCTCAATGCAGTCTTCATTCAATGCGATATACTTAAAGCTATCGCCCAATATCCCAAGATTCTTTGCATTTGGGGATACAAGCAGATTATTTGCCTTGCCAATGATATGCCATTGTTTAGAATCTAGCTCTAAAAATGTGCGTTTTGTGTGAGTGAGAGGCGTGCTAAAATGCAGTGTTGTATTTTCAAAAAATGTGATTTTTTTACTTGTTATCTTAGAATCTTTATTGCTAAAATACGCCCCAAAATCAGCCATATCAAAGACTTTTACAGGTAGCTTTGTGCCAATTTTTAGGCTTGAGTATTTTTGAAAGTCAATAAGTATTTCTTGCATATTTAGGAGATAATAGTAGGTATCATATTAATCACCATTTTAGTGAAATCCATAAGCATGTTTAGCATCCATGGCATAGTGAAAATAATCATAGCAACAACTGCTAGAATCTTTGGGACAAACGCAAGTGTCATTTCATTAATCTGCGTTGTAGCTTGAAAAATGCTAATCAAAAGACCCATGATGAGAGCGACAAGCAAAACAGGCAGGGATAAAAAAAGCGTGATTTTATAGGTTTGTATGGCAAGCGACATGAGTTGTTGTTCCATTGATAGCCTTATGTTGATATGAGAATGAGATTCTAGCATGTTTAAGAAAATATGGGAATGTTTAGTGAGTTGTTTTGGTGTATAACATGGCATAAAATAAAGCAAAGGGGACAGAAAATAGCCTTTTTTGCCTTGACTTTTTTTGTAAATTACGCATAGGCTTTTGAATGCTTTGTGTGAGATTTTAGGATATTGCATGTAGGATTTTATGTAGATTCTAAGATTTGGGGCGGTAAAAGGCAGATATTTTACAAAAAGGTTGCAATATGAAAAAAGGTTTAATAGCATTGGTGCTTGGTGCATTTATCTCAAATGTGTATGCTGTTGAGGTGAGTGGAGATGAGTTGTATTATACGGAGTATTATGGTGATAATGCAGGTAAGCGTATAACACATTATTGTTATGAGGATATTAGGACAATAATTAGTGGTAATTTGGGAGGGTTTTACGACATAATGCCAAGTGATGGTAATTTGCGCAGTTTTTCTTTGCGTGATAGATTAAAAGAAGTAGAGAAGTTTGAGTATATGAAAAAGTCAGAGGCTTTAGCTAGTGCGATAAAAAAAGATTTTGAATCTTGGCAGCAAAAACTTTACACTTTTAGGACTAAACTTATGGAAGATGGTTGCGCGATAGAAGATAAATGTAAATTTAAAGACTACAGCGGCCTAGTCTCATCATGCGAAATGAAAAAGCCACTTAATGAGATTCTAAATAACCTTGATAAATATTATACAGATATTAAATAGGTTATATTTAGCTTCTTTTACGATTTAGGGCAAATACGCCTTAAATTAAGATAGATTCTAAATTTGCTTTCTATCTTAAAAGCTATGCAGACAATCTATTTTAAAATAGATTTGTAGATTTAGTCATAAAAATTTATTAAAGCGATATGTATTTTACATAATTTATACAAAAATAAGAAAAAATGTAAAAATATATTGACTTTACAGAAAAAAAAAGATATGATTATGTCTTTATTTTTAGTCAGCTTTAAAAAGACCCGTTAGCTCAGCTGGTAGAGCAATTCCCTTTTAAGGAATGGGCCGTTGGTTCGAATCCAACACGGGTCACCATTTAGTCTAAGCTGTGGCCCCTTCATCTAACGGTTAGGATACCACCCTTTCACGGTGGCTACAGGGGTTCGAATCCCCTAGGGGTCACCAAGCTTTATGATATTTTCTACACTACATAATAATTTCTTTAGGTCGCTTAGCTCAGTTGGTAGAGCGCCACCCTTACAAGGTGGATGTCACAAGTTCGAGTCTTGTAGCGACCACCATCTTGGAGCGGTAGTTCAGTTGGTTAGAATACCTGCCTGTCACGCAGGGGGTCGCGGGTTCGAGCCCCGTCCGTTCCGCCACTTTTTCTACGCATAATATTTTCTTGTTATCTTTCATTAATGAGCTACTTTAAAGAACAGAATCTAACTTGTTTCCCACTTTTTAATACCAATTAAAGAACACTTTGAAATATCTAAGCTTTTTTGCCTTTTGTCTTGTTTTATTGTACGTTGTTTTTGCAGCATATAGAGAGTTGGGCTACTTATACAAACAATACTCTGTGTCGATTTTAATCCAGCTTGTGTCTTTTTCCCCATTATTTTAGCATTTATGTCTATACAATCATTAACGGGGTGTTTTTAGCAAATCTAAGATTGCCTTAGTGGATTAATCTGTGTGAAAAGCACAGGATTGTCTTTAAAGTCTTTTATCGCTTCTTCATATACTTTTTCAATCTTTTCTATGCTTAAATCTAGGGCGTATTGCTTTGCGGATTCTTTGTATTGATCACGCATAGCTAGGCGTTCATCTTTATGTTCAATCCAGTATTCAATCTTAGCACACAAATCATCAATATTATTTGTTTGAAATAAGCTTCTTTCATCAAGGGCAAACTGATTTGTAGCAGAGATTTTAGAATCAGCTATCACAGGCACAATCCCAAATGAAATCGCCTCAAGACAAGAGATCGCTTCACTCTCAACTTGAGCTGGGTGTATATATAAATCCATTTTAGCGATATTTTTCATTAATAAACTATTTTCAATATATCCAAATTCATAAGGAGTTTTTAGTAGTTTCTCACAAAGCCCTTTAAGATAAGATTCTCTAGGTCCTAATCCATGCAAGTGCAATTTTATAGAATCTTTATACTTGCTTTTTGCAATCGCTTTAATGAGTATATCTTGCCGCTTTTCTTTTGATAGCCTGCCAACAGATGCGATGTGAAAATAAGAATCGTTGAATTTCTCTTCTATTGCCGATGTTTGCTTAAATTTAAAGCCATTGCTGATTACATGCTTTTTACCACCATAACCGACACGATTAAGCTCAGATTCCATAAGCTTACTTGGGCAATGAATGTGGTGTGAATAGCGATAAAATGCACGATAAAACCGCTTGTAGAGATAGTGATTAAACCATTCAAAATCCATATTCATATTGTAGCTTATATGTTGTGGTTGCACATGAAATGCGGTGATATATGGGATACGCATTTTTCTACAAAGATGTAGTGATACAATCTCAAGGCGAAAGGGCATATATAAATGCACGATATCTGCACCGCTAAACGCTTCTTCTAATACCGCTGTATTTGCTACTCCAAATATCATGTGCTGTCGTTTAGACACTTCTGTAACAAGCGGGATATACCGCTCTTTTACCCCATATAGTCTCTCACCCTCTTCTCCTATTGCTCCCCTTGCCATCTCCCCTTTATCATCAGTGATATTGGTAGCTACTATGCGGACTTCATGTCCTTTTTTGATAAGCTCTCTCGCAAAGCGAAAAGCTGTCATAGAAGTGCCATTACTTCTATTTTTATAACTATCAACAACAAAGACGATAATCATCAATCAAACTTTAGCTTAAAGATTTTTTTATCAAACACGGCGATATAGAACATGCCATAAAAGATTTTAATATCAAGCAAAAAGCCCTCAACCTTTACTTCACATTTTTTTGTATCATCTTGCAGGGCTTCTGCTTTAAAGATAATTTCATGTCCCAATTCTATTGGTGCAAGAAATTTAATATCCGCACCGATAACAAGGCTATTTTTCTTATTTAAAGCAGTTAAAGCACAATGTGAAGCCGCACTGAAAATAAAGCCACTATGAATAAGCCTAGAATCTACGCACATATCTTCAGTCGGCGCAAATCGCACTTGTGAGATATTATGTCCCAATCCCATAAGCTCACCAGACAATCTAAAGTTAATATCTTGGGCTATACTTCTGTCTTCTAAATGATTGCTTAAAGTGGTATGCACTTCTTTTTCTTCTGTCATACTTTCTCCTTTACAAGTTTTGGCTAAATATTTGCAACTGCAAATATCCTAAAAAGTAGCTTAACATAAAATTATCGGCTTTAGTACGCCTATATAAAATCCTAAAATAAAATAACGATCTATTTTGTTTTAATAGGCAATTCTCTATCTAGCAATGTTTGGTAATCATCACATGATTTTTGATCCCCTTCTCTACATTGTTTGGCCAACGTATCAAGCTTTTTTGCAGAATCTTCATCATGGCTTTTAGCAACATTTCGTATAGTAAAATACTGACTTGCAAAAATAAAAGCTATCGCTAAGACAAACACTATAAAGCTTTTTGGTCGCAACTTGAATTTTAAGAATCTCATACAACCCCACTCATTCTGTAATAACAGCAAAGAAGGTATTTTAGCATATTTTTATTAAGAAGAAAGATTTTGCATGATGAATAAAGAATTTTAGAAACTGATTTGTAACTTTTGTTATTTCAAAGATTCTATAGCCCATATTTATTCACACACAAAATGCCTAAATGGCACAGAATTTGCTAAAAACTACATATTAAAAATATCAAAAAGCCGTATTACATTAGGATTAAAGGCTATATTTATCAAAAAAGATTCCAGAAATGCAGGAGGCATAGAATGAATGACACGATGTTAAACGCCGTGAGCGGGATTAAAACGCATCAGTTTGGGCTTGATAGTATCTCAAACAATATCGCCAATGTTAATACGCTAGGCTATAAGGCAAATGATCCAGAGTTTAAGACGCTATTTTCTCGTAGCATGGATTCTATGAATGCTTCAACGGTTACAAACAACGACTTTAGTTATGGTGTAACGGGTGCTAGTAACAATGTGATTACAAAAATGGGGAATCTCAAAAAAGCAGACAACGATACAAGCGTGGCTTATATAGGTAAGGGCTGGTTTGTCGTTGGGAAGAATAAAGAGGGGCAGTTTGAAATAAACGAAGACAATTTTAATGCAAGTGATGAGAATTACTTTACAAAAAATGGGGATTTTACAATAGATTCCGATGGTTATTTAGTAAATTCTGAAGGGTATTATCTGTATGGTGTGAATCTTGGAAAAATCAATGGCAATAATTTCAAGGCTTCACAAGACCCAGAAAAAGATTATAAAGAACTTGCAAAAGGTGTGATGAAGCCAATCTCTATACCACCACAAATTAGCTATCAGCCCGTAGAGACAACAAAAGTAGATTTAAGCGTGAATCTAAATCGCACAGGTGAGCTTAAAAATGTAGTATTAGCACACACAAGCAATGGAGTCTTTAATGAAGCAAGTTTCTTTAACCAAGACTTTAACGCACTTGCAAATAGAGATGGCGATATGATACGCCCTAATACTTTTCCAAAAGCAGATATTGAAGTAACAATGCCAGATGGCACGGTTCAAATCGCACATTATGAATATGGTGATGGGACTTCATCGCAGGGTAAATTTCATACAATAGGGCAGTTGCAATACCTTATAAAGAGAGATACAGGGCTTGATTTAGAGTTAAATAGAAATCCAAATGGATCAATCGATCCAAAAGGTGTGCTTGTGCTAAAAAATAATACAAATACGCCGGTAAAAGTTAAGCTAAGTGGGAATTTCTTTGAGCGGCTGCATTTAAGTGGTGAAATGGAGAATATGGGTAAAAACGACTATCTAGCAGGCACAAATCTCAGTGTGCCAAGTTTTACAAATACAACTGAAATCTTTGATGAAGGTGGTAAAAAATATGCTATGCATAATGAATACTTCCTTGTAAATGCGGGAGATTCTGAAGGCACACAGAAAATGCCAGAGACTTGGAATGTGCGTAGCTATATACATGAATTTTCAGGCAATCGCATGCTTATTAGCAGTGAGGTAAAAGAGGGTAAAATCTTCTTTGACCCAAGCGGTAAGGCAGAAGCTGATGATATGGAGATTCCATTCTTAGGTAAAAAAAGCGTTAAGCTAACGCTATCAAGAAGCACAAATAAAGTATATAAAGATTCTGGTGTGAATGACACAGAGCAAGATGGTAAAAATCGCGGCGAAATGTCTAATATTAGAATCAATAATGAGGGCATTATCTCTGTTGCTTTCACAAATGGACAGACAGAAGCGATCGGTCGTGTGGGACTTGCTATGTTTGCAAATGATCAAGGGCTAAAAAAGGTCGGTGGGAATCTTTTTGCCCTAAATCCTAGCACGATTAATGGCGAGGTAACGCAGCTAAGTGGGAATCCAAAGCTTGTGTGGGGGGAAGATTCTAACCTTAAGCAAGGAAAGGTATTGCAAGGCTATGTTGAGACAAGTAATGTTGATGTAGCAGATGCCTTGACTAATCTTATCTTAATGCAAAGAGGCTATTCTATGAATGCAAAAGCCTTTACAACTTCTGATGATTTGATTAAAGAGGCGATTAATCTTAAGCGTGCTTAGTATTTATTGTTAGTCGTAGTATTTTTATGCGAAATGCGATGGTAGTGAAATTTCTATTATTTTTCAAAATCGCAGTTATAGAACAATTTATCAAAGCATTACGCAAGGCAAAATGACAAGCATATCTTGAAGGCTAGATTCCATAAAATTGCATGGATATAGAACCTGTGAAGTTAAAATTTTTTCATTCACACACTAAACTTTATGCTTATGTAAATAGATTTTGATTTATTTCATATATATATTCTGTAAAAATACAAAGCGTTTTTTATCTAAGATACATACAAAAATATATCTGTGAAATACAAAAGATTCCCGCTTTAAAAGTGGGAATGGAATTTTAATAATGTAAGGTTGTAAGGCTGAAAAATAGGTTGAAACAAAAGGGTCTAAGCCCTTAAAATATTAGAAGATGTAGGAATAGCCTACATTAATCACATGCGTATTCATGAGTGTTTCGCTTTTATCATTTTTCTCATTTGAGCCA
>NZ_FZMS01000068.1 GCF_900198365.1 Helicobacter bilis
CCATACTTCTAAATTATCTGCATATTGCACCACAACAAGAAAATGTGAGTCAAGAGATTTTTAAAAATAATAATGTAAAAATATTCTACATTATTATTTTTTCATAATTAAAATATTAACTATAAAAAATGTTCTTATTATTATATTAATTATGTGCAGGGAGTTATGAAAGCTGTAGGAATAGCAAAATTTTATAGTTGAAATAACTAGATTATGGCAAAAAATATGTGTGATTTGTATTTTTTTAATGTATAATTTCTGCCATTAAAAATAAGGAAAGCTTTATAATCTGGTTATTAATGCGTATTTATAAAAGATTTATGTTTATATAAACATAACTTATTGTAATACTCATTAAAATATTACATTATGTTGCTAAAAGAAGCATAGTTTTGTGTTTCAAAGAAATATTTGTGGTATTTTCGTAACACTTAACTTTGAATATTTTTAGTAACATGTGTATTTAGTTTTCATATTTTTAATGTTTGATTTTTGGCTAATGTTAGGCTAACACAAAGTAGTTGATGGAAAAATTAAGGAGTTAGACTATGTCAAGGAAAATGTCATTAAGTATCGTTATTGTGCTTGTGTTGTGTTTTACCTTTTTTGGTGTAGTGGAGTATGTAAAACAACGCAATATGTTTATTGAGAATAGTATTGCTGAAAACAATAATCGCGTAAAGGTCATGACAACTTATGTTGATATCCTTATGAAAAGGCAGTTTGATTTTGCAGAAAAAGTAGCAAAGGATCTCTCGCGTAATCACGAACAATTCTTCACAAGAAGTAGTTTGCCTGCATATTTACATAGCATGGCTATGGTGTCTGGTGTATTGCAGGTTTATGTGTCTTGGAGTAATGATGGATTCACATATACCGCACCAAAGGCTGAAGAATACAAAGTAAGGACCATGAAATATAGCGATGGTAGGGTATATGATGCAAGAGAGCGTCCATGGTTTCAGCAAGCATTGCAAACACAATCGGTAGGCAATACAGAGCCATATAAAGATGTAAGTAACGGGAATGGCGTTATTACCATATTTGCACCCATTAAGATAGATAATAATGTCGTTGGGGCGGTTGGCGTTGATGTAGATTTAGTTGAGTTTGCTGCAGATATACGCGCAATAAAAACGGATAAAAGAGAAGTTTCTATCTTTAGAGATGTTTTCTATGTGCATCCAAATCAAAGCTTTGTTATGGCAGAGGGTAATCCAGATGCAAAGCATTCACTTTCTGTTGGAAAGGCTGCTGCTAAAAGTGGAGCGCCATTTGATTTCTATCGCATGGGAGAGAGTGAAGAGTGATAAGAAGCATGGAATCTGTCAGCAGTCTTCACTGGATTGGTCTGTATGTATTGTGAGTAGCGAGAACGAATATAAGCCACATTTAATTGGATTATTTTTATCAAATGTTGTGTGGTTTGTGGGTATTATTATCGTTGCTGGGGCAGTTGTCATCTTTGTTGTGCGTAGAAATTTGCAACCATTAAATGTTATAGAATCTGATTTAAGTGCATTCTTTAAATTCCTAAGCTATCAAAGCAAAACACCACCAAAGACAACGCTTATAAAAAATAAAGATGAGTTTGGCAAAATGTCGCATAGAATCAATAAAGAAGTTGAAGAAATCGTTGCATTAAGACATGATGAACAAAGTCTTTTACAAAGCATAAATAATCTTATTGCAGAAGCAAAAGATGGTAGGTTTGGATCTCAAATTGATGTTATAAGCAATAATCCAAACTTGCAAGGCGTTGTTGATGCACTTAATACAATGAGCGGTATTTTAAAGAAAAATATTTGTGCAGATATTGCGCGTATTAATATTGTGCTTGATGCAGTTTCTAAAGAAGACTATTCACAACAGATTAATGAGCCAGTTGGTATTGAAACAGGTATTAATATCGCAATAGCACAATTTGCAAATATGCTAAAAATGAATGCGGGACTAATTGACAAACTTGCAAGTTATAGCAAAAGCTTAGATGATAATACGCGAAACCTACATAAAAGCAGTATGCAGCAAGCACAAAGCGTAGAAGATACAGCTGGTTCGATCGCACATATTACAGAATCTATTGGTAATATTAATGAGCAAAGTAAATCTATCATTAAGCAAAGTGAAGATATTAAAAGTGTGATTGGCATTATTAGAGATATTGCTGATCAAACCAACCTTTTAGCATTGAATGCAGCGATTGAAGCAGCAAGGGCAGGAGAGCATGGCAGAGGCTTTGCAGTTGTAGCCGATGAAGTGAGAAAACTCGCAGAGAGAACGCAAAAAAGTTTGGGTGAGATAGAAGCAAACACTACGATATTAACGCAGGGAATCATGGATATTTCAAGCCTTATTTCTGAGCAAAACGATAAGATATTGCATATCAATGATAATATTTCTGCAATATCACAAGCAACACAGGAAAATGCTGATATAGCTGATAGCACACATGAAGTCGGCGCTAAGATTTATGAGATTGTAGAGAGTGTAAGCACACAATTAGCAAGTAAGAAGTTTTAGTGATACGAATTTATGCTAGATTGATTAATCTAACATCTCTAATATATCTTAAGAACTCTTTAAGATATATCGCCTTAAAAGATAGCCAAAGCCATAAATAAATCATTGAAAAAATAAATTTTTTATCTCACTACATTATACTTATGCTACATATGGGTTATCTCGCCCAAAACTAGCTACAATATCATTTTAGAAACATTAAAGAAGGATAAAATGGCAAGATTCACAGAAGCAAGTTTAGCCCATTTACATGAATCAATTGATATTGTAGATGTTATCACACAATACATTGATGTGCGAAAAGTTGGTGCAAACTTTATGGCATTATGCCCTTTCCATGATGATAAGACACCTAGCATGTCAATCAGTGCGATAAAAGGCTTATATCATTGCCATGCGTGTGGTGCAAGTGGAAATGCAATACGCTTTGTTATGGAATACGAGCGATTATCTTTCCATGATGCAGCTCAAAAAATTGCCGCTTTATTTAATATAACATTAGTCTATGAAAAGGGTTATACTGAAACAAAAAAAAGCAATCTCTTGCCCTCTCTTGCCTTATTCTATCATAATAAGCTTTTCAAACATAATGATATGTTGCAGTATCTTTTTTCACGCGCTATTAATGAAGATTCTATCAATGAGTTTGAGATAGGATATAGCGGCAATAGCTATGATACTTTGAGGTTTATTGACGAACAGAAGCTAAGTCGCAAGGAAGCCATTGAATATGGTGTTTTAACACAGGGAAATGACAGAGATTATGCGCGTTTTGCAAATCGCATTATTTTCCCTATACATTCAAGCACAGGCGTTGTTGTGGGCTTTGGTGGCAGGACTTTAAGTGCTGATAAAAATGTGGCAAAATATCTTAATTCCCCGCAAAGCAAGGTTTTTAACAAGTCAAAGATTCTCTATGGCTATCATCTAGCAAAGCAGATGATTTATAAGCAAAAAAGCATTATTGTATGTGAGGGCTATCTTGATGTGATTATGCTACATCAAGCAGGATTTAAAAATGCGGTGGCGACACTTGGGACGGCTTTAAATGAGGGGCATTTATATCTCTTAAACAAGGATAATCCGCGAATATATATGTGTTATGATGGTGATAATGCAGGGATTAATGCCGCATTTAAAGCAGCAAAATTTCTTTCACAAAATAGCAAAGATGGTGGTGTCATTATACTAAAAGATGGGCTAGACCCAGCAGATATGATCGCACAAAATAAAATAGATCTTTTTAAAGATGCCCTCAACAAGGCAATGCCTTTTGTAGAATTTGTGCTAAGACATATCATTAAAGATTTTGATATAAATAATCCCATGCAAAAGCAAAATGCACTAAAAGTTTGCAAAGAATATTTGCATACCCTTACACCCTTTTTGCAAGATGAATATAAGCAAAAATGCGCTTCATTATTACAGATTAGTCCCATTTATTTAGACATAAAAAGTAAATCTACAAATCATATAGAAATGCCAAAAGAAAGCACAAATAACTTTGCTGAAGAAAGCATTTTATATAATATGCTAGAACATAAAGAGCATTTCTATCTTGCGATTAATTTTCTAACAAAAGAGCATTTCCAAACATATTATGACGAATTTCAACTCATTTGCAATCAGGATTATGATAATGATAGAATCTATGCTTTGCGATTTAAAACGAAGGCAAAGATTCTAAATGACGAAGAGTTTAAAGAACAATTGCGTATATTCTTACTCCAATACGCACAGGATATGCTACCAAAAATTGCGATGTCATCTATTGAATCTAATCTAAAATTCCAGCAAATAAAGGCTTTGCATGAAAATATCGCAAAGCTAAAGGGGGGGGAGCTTGTATCGGTTGGTATGGTGTAGCCATGAAGTAAATTCCAATATTATGTTTTACAACCACACAATGTTCAACATAAACAATAAGAAACCATGTGCCTGGTTTAAAGAAAAGTAAAACATGCTTGACTTTGTTTTTTTTGTAGAATACGCTCTCCAAAGTAAAAGGTTTTTTAAATTCAAGTTAAAGGTTTGTTATATGTATCGCAAAATGGTAAAGGTTGACATACAGATAGGGTGTAGTATAGGTGTTTGCATGAGTTTATCAGGTTGTTTTGAGAAGCCAAAGCCAAATATACCTGAATTTCAACCAAAAGCGTTGAGTGAAAATGCACGAGGGATAACTATGGCAAGCTCTAAGGCATATCATTGCAAGATTGTTGGTGAGATGGAAGGGCATGATGAGGTGAGAGGAAAGGTAAGCCATGTTACAAGAGAGAGAATACGACAGGGTGCGATTAATGATTTGAAAAATGAATTGACTTATGCCATTAAAGATGGACAGAAAATAATGATTCATATTTCAAAAGAGCAAATGAAATGCCGGGCATATCCAGTAGATAAAAAAGGCAAGGTTATCCCAAAATCACATCTTAAAGAAATGGATTGCACAGATTGGGAAGATGTCCCAGAAGATAGAGGGCAAATCATTTCTTACAAAGTGTATGCTGATCTCTATGATTGTGGAGATAAGCAGATTCACTAAACAAAATAGGTGCATTTAATAATGCGGTTGTATGGAACTTTATGGTTTCATATAGCCCTTGCGTATTGTTAGATACGCATTAACACTCACGACTACCCTTTATTTCTATAATATTCCCACTTCCCTTATTTTTGATTCTATATTATCCATTTATGTTTAGCACATTTGATTTTACTTTTTTTTAATATTGGTATTGCGTATTTATAGGCGAAATAATATTGCTTTATATTAAAGATATTTATTAACTATTTGTTTTTTTTGTAAATTGCGGCTTACTTTAAATGAAGAGATAAGCCATGCTGAATAAAGCTGTAAAATCTGTTTATAAAAATATGCCAGCTACTTTTAAAAGAAAGCTTCATAGAGCCATAAGAAGTGAGGGAAATCTATACAACACACAGAATCTAATAGATTCTACAGCTCTATTAAGCACACCAATCACAGACAAAGAATTACAAAAAAAGATTCTAAAAAAGTATCTACAAATTGTAGAAATAGAAATCGCAAGTTTTTGCAATCGCACTTGCTATTTTTGCCCAAACTCACATATTGACAGAAAAAGTAAAAGTATAGAGCTAGATGAAGCTGTATTTCTAAAACTTATTAATAATTTAAGTGAAATTGACTGTGATAAGTTTTTGAATTTTCATAGATTCAATGAGCCTTTGGCAAATAAAGAACTGATTTTAAAGCGTGTGAGACAAGCAAGGGAGAGACTGCCAAAAGCAAGCTTCCGCATTTTTACAAACGGCGATTATGTCTCAAAAGAATATTTTGAAGAATTAAGAGATGCTGGGGTAACACACATATTAATGTCATATTACCCTACAAATAAGGATTATGATAGAGAGAAAGTTATAAAAGCGATGGAGAAAATGCAGCAAAAACTAGGCTTAGAATCCAAACTTATGTGGAATACCTTAGAAGAATATTGCGTGAGTTTTGTCATGGAGGGTTTAGAAATACTTTATCGCTCATGGAATCCAAATGTTACAGGACAAAGTCGGGGTGGCTCACTGGATTTTATGAAGCAAAAACGCAATATTCAATCTGGCTGTTTTCAGTCTGCAATGAGTTTTTATGTAGATTACAATGGGCTTGTGATGCCTTGCTGTCATACACGAAGCGATGAAGAAACACATAAGCCTTTTATTTTGGGTGATTGCAATAAAAATAATATGTTTGAGATATTTTTCTCATCTACATATACAAATCTTCGTAGTGAGCTTTTTGCCAATACCGCTACAACCTGCAATAAGAATATACAAAAGATTTGCCAAGATTGCACAGATAGACGCCGAGAATTGTTTTATGAAATTTCAAACTATTGATGACATATACACTATTTTTTACGATACAAATAGCCCATGCTTCATTAAATATGGTGCTTTATGTGTAGCGTGTTAGAATCTAAGTCATTCCAAAAAGGCATTAAAATTTGTGGATATTAAATAGTGCGAGAACCTTGTAATATCAATTGTTATTAAACTTGTATTTTTCTTACAGGAATACGCAAAATTGTCTTTAACTTATGGGGCGGTGTCTTATTTGGATTATTGAGATATATCTCGTGGTGTAGGCGTGTAAAATCACCCTGCACACTACCAATGTCATTTTGCAAGGCATTACACATCATAAAATCTTTTATTTTCGCAAGACTTTGCGGCTCATCATCATATGAACCTATGTGAAGCATTTGCACACACAAGCCTTCTTCGAAATGGATAAGACTTGCCTTTGTGGAATCTATACCTTTTTTCGCTGCAACTTCTTGTGTGGCGTATTCAAAAATCTCTTGGCTTACAAAATCTGGTTGAGCTATCATTGCTTGCCATTTGAAATGTTCTTTGCTTTCGCCATTCTCTCTGCCCCACCACAAGCCTTCAAGCGGTGGCACGACATATTCCACATAGTTTTTTAAAGCTTTTATCTTTTTGCTCATCTTAATCGTATAGGAGAGAGCATATAAACACTGCAATGCCGACTGATATGCACCATCTGCTTCATTTGGATTTCCACAGCCCTGCACACTTATGAAAGAAAATCTAGGCACAGAAACAAACTGTGGAGTCGGTTTAGGTGCGTAACAATTTTTAAAAACCTTTTTAAAATCAAATTTTTCCTGTGTAGCTTTTTTTGTTGCCATTACTTACCTCATATTTGTATTGTGTAGATTCTAAACCTAAAGAATCTAGAATCTATCCTCCATTGCATACAAAACTTGAGCTTTTTGTGTTCATGTATTATACGCCCAATGTGTATCAAAAAATGTTGTCTCACCTGATTGCCATCTATATCTAAAAGATAGAATCTATTGCCTTTATGCCTTTGGTTTTGCCTTTGTAGCAAGAAAAAGCGTTATAGCCTTTGCTAGGTATTCTGGAGTGCCTTGCATACTAGAGCTTGTATCCACACAGATTATCATCGCTCCTTCATTTTTTGCCATTTTATAATGCTCTTTTTGGATTGTTTCATAGCCTTGCTTTTCAAAGCAAAAAAGGCGGTTTTGAATGTATTTGAGATTAAAAAGCAATTCTAGATTCTCATCTTTTAGCATAGCTAATTCCTGTGGTAAAAGATTTGCTAAATCTCTGCCTAAAGTTACCCCACTCATCTCTTCTTTGTGATTATGCGTTTTTATGCTTTGGTCTATACTGCTATGCTCTATTTTATTGTTTCCATTTTCCTCTTCTCTGCCAAGTAATGCGGCGATTTTACGCAAATCTTTGCTATGTCGCAAGTGCCTAAGATATTTATATGTCTTATCAATGCTTATAAATTTTTATATATAACCTCGACTAAAATCATAACCACTTATGCTTTCACCTTTCTCGCTCTATGCAATCATTATGATAATATTCATTATAAAGTGTTGCGTGATTTCTTCTGTTATTGTGTCAAGATTCCCCTATTATCCTCATCATAATTGCTTAAATTTTCTTTATCATCTTGACTTTGACAAAAGCTATCGCATAAGTCTTTTATGTTAAATCGCTTTGCCACTTCTTTCAAAATATCCCCAACTACACTACTTTTTTTTATAATCTATCCCGCATAATCCACAGATTGTCTTTAAACATTGTAAAGGTTTTAAAAGATAGTCTAAAAATTCTTGCAATGCTTGATGATAGGTTTGTGTAAGCTCTTTTGTGGTGGATTTTAACCATTCACTTTTTTAGCAATTAGAATCTGCTACCAATATTGCAAGACATACTTCCTTGCAGATTTTTGGCTTACCTGTTGATTGGGTATTGATCCAACATAGCTTTATGCGTGGGATTAAATTATATATCTTCTCTTAATTCTATACTATCTTGCAAGACTATGTCATCACAAGATTGCATATTTTTGCATTTGTTTGGTTTTTGGATTATGTTCTAAAATCTAATAAGTGAAATTATAATATGCGCTTTTGATAGCGTTATGACAAATAAATGATTTTTGCAAGAAGGTTTTGAGAAAATTTTGTACAATCATTATATGTTGATAGTTTTGTAAAGAATGCTTGAAAACCAAAATGTCTGGTATTGTAAACCAGTAACTAGATTCCAAAGTCAAATTTCATAAGTCTCGTATGAAAAACGATGCGCAGTCAAGTATAACTTCATAACCTAAAGATTGCGTACTTACAATTTTGAACAACGACACAGAGTTTCACATAGTAACTTAGCAAAACAAAACATTAAAATCAATTGTATATGATTAACCTGATAAGATTTCAAAAAAAGAATCTAACCTCTAAGATTAAGAATATATGAAGGCTCAAAAGATTCTAAATCCCATAAAGGTTCATTTTGACCCACATCAATTTGTATCTCATCAAACCCTTGCAAATCATTTAGCCTATTTTCAAGAATCTTTTTCACCTTTTCACTCATCACACAAAGTCGCAAACACACATTATTGTCTTCACTTAGCGATACAATGCCGCTTATCTCACCCAAATGATGAAAAATGCTATAAAATTCTAAAAATTCCACTTGTTTTTTAAGCTGCACTAAGCTTTCTTTGCCATCATCCTCTTTTATCACCATGCTAAATACGCCATTTTGCAAAGCAATAAGCAAGTTTGATAACTCTAAAAACTCCTGCTTACTTGTCGCAAGGGGTAATCTCTCTAGTAAAAACTCTTTAAAAACAGATTCTAGTGTGCTGCCGCCCTTATGCGTTTCGCTCAATAATTCTTTTAAGTCATTTGAGCTTAATTTAAGCTTTGCATGTGCTAGATTCTCCAGCATTTTTGGCTGCTTAATAAGATCTGAAATGAGTAAGCCATCTTTGCCTTGCTTAACATTTGCCCAATAATTTGTACCAACTTGAAGTTCTTTGTTGCTTTGTGTTTCAATGATGAGTTTTCCAAGCTGCACGAGATATTTATCAGCACCTTTTTTATCAAGTATGCGTAAAAGCATAGGCAAAGTAGCATTTATCTCTTTATTGCCTGTGGTTGTTGCCATTTGACTTAATAGGCTTTGAATGTGTGTTGGCTGTATCATACCCACCCTTTTTCACTGATAGTAACATATCGGCATACACTTGTGGTTTATAAAATGAAAGTAATGCTAGATAAGTCTCGCATTAAGTTGCTATTTTAATAATTTTTATAAAATATAGTTACAAAGAATCATCTATCTGTAATAAATCTTGTAAGCTATATTTTTGAAACTCTTGCATGAAGGCATCTTTTGCTTTATGAATGATTGATTTGAGATTGCAATTGATTTGATAAGGGCATTCCGTGTGTTTAGAATTATGCTTCAAACACTCAACAAAATCAGTATTTATCTCTGTGTAAAGCAGCACATCAGCAAGCCCAATATCCTTTGGCTTTTTAGCAAGTTTTATGCCACCTTCCCGCCCCCTAAAAGTCTTTATAAACTGACCTTTTGATAGTTTGTGGATAATTTTTTTGAGATGATTCTGTGAGATTTTAAGCTCGCTTGCCATGTTTTCTATAGTGTTTAATGTATTATTGTGCTGTGCGAGATAGATTAATGCCCGAAATGAATAATCGCTAAACTTTGATAACTGCATATTGCTTCCTTGTATGTATTTTGGCGTGTTGTTTAAGTATGAAATATTATCGTTTTATTTTGTGATTTTCAAACTTTAATAACGCTGTGTTATTGTGTAGCATAAAATTTTTACATATATTTACATATTATATAAAATATAGAATCGATTGCCGAAATATTAGTTTCATTTTTTTAGTGTGTCTCAACTTGAAGTTATGTGTGCCATTTGATTATTTTAGATTCACACTTTGATATTAAAGTATTGGATGGGGGTAGTTTCAGAATCTCAGATATCTCGCCTAGTCAATGCAACATATAGTAAAATTACATTATGCTATCCACTATTCGAACACAAACCCCATTTTAGAATCCATGTGAGATGTCTTGCATACACCCGATACAACTAGTTTCTATGAAGCTTAAAACTTACCCCTTCACTACTCCAAGTGCTTTTTGATAGTCTGGCTCATTTGTGATTTCTTCGCATACTTCTACATAGGCGATTTTGCCTTGTGGATCTACCACAATCACCGCACGAGTAAGCAGTCCTGCAAGTGGAGAAGATTCTAAAATCAACCCATACGCCCTGCCAAAGTCTTTTGCTTTAAAATCACTAAGTGCTATTACATTCTCAACGCCTTCAGTGCTACAGAATCTGCCTTGTGCAAAAGGTAAATCCAAAGATACAACATACACCTTCGCATTTGCTAGTTTCGCTGCTTCTTCATTAAATTTACGCGTTTGTGTCGCACATACACCTGTATCAAGGCTTGGCACGACATTGATAATTTGACAGCCTCCACTTGCACCACCTACTTCTACTTGTGATAAGTCTTTAGCTACAAGAGCTACTTTTGGGGCATTATCGCCAACTTTAATTGTATTGCTACTTAGTTTTGCTGGAGTGCCTTTAAATTTTACTTCCATGATTTGTCCTTTTAATATAATATAATGTATATCCCCCAACTCTAGTTTTGGTCGCTAAGGGATATGTGGCATTCTATCAAAAAGATGTCAAGTTTTTTTTTGTATATTATGATTTGTATTTATCATAAATATTAGCTTAAAAATTGCATTTTCCGTAGGTTATGTAGCATTATAATTCTATGACATGATTGCTAATAATATAAGTTATATTTTATCTTATTATTATCTAATAAAAATTACAAATATCGATACTTAAAAATAAGGCAAATCGTTTTTTTTTTTTTTGTAGTTTGCGGCACTGGTTATTGTTGATTCTGTGTTATAATACAATCACTTTATTCCAAAACTTTTATTGCATTCTTAAGGATTACAAAATGTCATTAGTTATTGCAGGGAAGAGCTTTCACTCCCGTTTGATTGTAGGTAGCGGAAAGTATGAGAGCTTTGAGATTACAAGAGAGGCGACACTTGCAAGTGGTGCTGAGATGATAACCGTTGCGGTTAGACGCGTGAATATCTTAGATAAAAATGCACCAAATCTAATGGACTATTTTAGGGATACCAATATTTCATTTTTGCCAAACTCTGCTGGTTGCGCCACTGCAAGAGAAGCGGTGAGTATGTTTGAGCTTGTGAGAGAAGGCACTGGGATTGATTTTATCAAGCTAGAGATTATCGGTGATACGCAAAAGACGCTTTATCCTGATGTGATAGAAACACTAGAAGCGACAAAGATTCTAGCAAATAAAGGCTTTAAGATTCTAGTCTATACAAATGATGATCCTATTATGGCAAAAAAGCTAGAGGACGCTGGGGCTGCAGCGATCATGCCACTTGCTGCACCTATTGGCAGTGGGCTTGGGGTGCAAAATCGCTTTAATGTTATGTTTATAAAAGAAGCGGTGAAAATCCCTGTGATTGTAGATGCTGGTGTGGGCTGTGCTAGTGATGCGGCTATCGCTATGGAGCTTGGGGCAGATGGTGTGCTAAGTAATACTGCCATAGCACAAGCAAAAGATCCAGTGAAAATGGCAAAAGCTATGAAACTTGCAGTTGAAGGCGGTAGATTAAGCTATGAAGCTGGCCGCATAGCAAAGAAGCCATTTGCCACTGCAAGTTCGCCAACAGATTATATGCCGGCTCTTTAGCTGTTTTGTTTTAAAAGTTTTAAAGATAATTGTTATAAGGAATTCATTATGTCTTATCCACTCAATCGAGAATCATTTGATATTTCATTGCGATTTTGGTTGGAGCGATTTTTTTATGCAAAGCTTGTTGGATTAACCGCACATAGAGTAAAAGATAAAGCGGTATTCGCACAGGTTATTCAAGATATACAAAGTGGGGGACTAAACTCAATCGATGAGATTCGATCTATTTGCAAAAGAGCGAGAAAGATAGGTTTGCTAGGCATTAATACTTATGCAAATCCACTTTTTACATTTTATGAGTATTGTATGCGGCTTGGATTCTCGGATATGCGTGAGATACATGTTGAGAATGTGCAAGAGTTTTTAAGCATTTATACGGCAAATCTAAGTCTTACAACAATACGCAATTATCAGTTTGCCTTGACAAACTTTTTTGATTTCATACAAAAGCAAAATACATTAGAAAATGGTGCAGCCCATGTCTATAATATGGACATCGTGCTATCTAAGCGATCGGTATCTCATGATTTACCCGAGTTTTTAACGGAAGCGGAGTTAAATGCGTTTTTAAACGCATTAAAAAGCTATGACATTAAGCAAAAACATATAAATTCAGTTGTGCGACTTAGAAATCAGCTCATCATTCTAATGATTGTGTATAGCGGTGCGCGTGTGAGTGAGATACTTGAGATTGGTTATAAAGATGTGTCTTTGGAGGGAGATTATTATGTATTGCGTTTGCGTGGTAAGGGTAATAAAATGCGTATTGTCTTTATCGCAAAAACGCTGATAGAAGAATATTATAATAACTGGGTAGCCATGCGTGCGACTTTTCCACATGTAGCTGATGATATGCCATTATTTGTTAATAAAAAGTTTCATGTCCCTGCACAATCTTATATTTATGTGGTTATTGAGAACTTGCTTTTAAGTGCGGGTATCCGTAAGGCGAAAAATGGAGCGCATTTATTACGACATAGCTTTGCAACTATGCTTTATAATAAAAGTAAAGATCTCATTTTAGTGCAAGAAAGCTTAGGACATAGTAGCGTTGAGACAAGCAGAATCTATACACATTTTGATAATCAACGATTAAAATATGCAGCAAATGTAATCTCAAATATTGAGAATAGCATTAACAATGGGGGGGGGGGGTAAGTCTTTAGATTCATGATGGCTATAATTTGCCTAATATATTAAGCTGCTATCTTTATGTTTTTAATGGCTGTGAAGTGTTTTAGTGTTCTGAACTAGCGAAGCATATAGCTAAACCTAAATCTCTTTATGTAATCCTTGCATATTTATATGTTGTATTTGACCTCATAAAGCACCGTAACGAAACATTGTAAAATTATCGTTTTTGTCAATACTTTATTCCAGACTCAATCAAACATGATTGGCTTATGATTAACTTGTAATAAACATATGATTGAATTATGCAAGCAGTGTTAAGTGTTATTGGGTGCATTAATGCGGCGATGCTTATGACTTTATTTTGTATTGTTTGCATGTGTTGCAAATGTTAGATTATTGGTTTAAGGTTAAATGATTAAGGCTTTATTGCATATTGCTTTATGGCTTTGCATGTATAGCCAATAACTTTGTTGTATGCCGCACAAGAGCCAACAAGCATAAGCAGTCAAAGCATACATAAACACCAGCATGCACATTACATACGCATATACTCACATGTAAGCATATATATATATATGCTTACACACAAACTCCTAAAAGTCCATTCTTATTTCATTGGCATTTAAGGTTTTTTGTGTTGATTATTGTAAAGTTTGCAAGTGCCACATCATTTAGTATTTAATAATTTGATTTCTATATGTTAATGCCATAAGAGTCTATATTAGTCATTGCCCAAATTATTGCTATATCAACATAACTAAATATTGCTTATACTGCCCACTTTACTATCACACGCAAAGCTATCATTAAGTATTAATTCTGTATGTAGCGTGTTAGTTTCATTACTTGCTTAAAGTAGCATTACAAGCCATTAAGTCGTTATATATATCATTTACATTCTTATCCTCTGCGATACTTGCAAAAAATCATTATCTAAAATTAAGTTGCCGCTATCCAGCATAACATTGCTATTGAATACATCATTATTTGCATGTAGTAAATCATTGCTTGCTTGTAATATAGCACACTGGTGCCTTGTAGTCGTTTTTAGTGTTATCAGTGCTTAAAACTTCATTAAACATATCATTTTAACTAATTTGTCTATATTGTGTAAATTGCAATGATTGCTACACTCACACAGAATATACAGAATGTGATTATTGCAATAATTGTGTATTGTTGCTTAGCGTATCACGCCGTTTTATAGTTAGCAATTTTTGAATATTGTTATAAAAAGCCTTGCTAGCAAATATCAAATATCTTAACACATTTTAATATAAATTATGGCAAAAATATAAGAAGTAATCAATAAAGCATATAGCAAATAAAAACAAGACAATAAAAAGTTTTTCGCATGGAAATTTTACATAATCAAGTAAAGTATTATTGGGCTTACAAAGTTATCAATATGTTTTTAAGCATATCATATAAGGCTTTTTTGCTTTGTATACCAATCCGTGTAATATATAAAATAAAAGTTTTTTAATGACTGGACAACATTGCAAACACTTCTATCAATCGAAAAAAGACAAATCAAGCATATAGGTAATAATATTATAAAAATTTGCTGGTTTGTTCTTCCTTTTAAATCAATATCTCTTTATTTTTTTACCCTTATTAATCCTTATTTGCTTTTAGCTTTGACTATTTAGATAACAGCATTAAGCACACAAATATAGCATAAGTAATAATATGTCTCATATATAAACTATCCTTAGTGTCATTAAATCTAACTTGCCTTTACACTTATAAAATGCTTGTCTTGCAATATTATATTTTATGCAAATATTACTCACACTATCAATACAAGCTATATAATCAATCAAAGCATTAGCAAGTATGTTATTATTGTTTACCTTATAACTTTGTATAACTTTGCTTAGTGTTATTGTGCTTTGCAATGTTTGCATACGGAGCCACACATAAAAGCATATTAAAGCCTTTGCAAACACACAACACGCTTAATAACTCCAGCATGTAGTAGCCTTGATTAATGTTGGGGTAAAAATCATCTATGGCAGTGTTATATTGTTTAGCAAATGAATTTTCTAACTCACCACTTAAAGCTTTTTTCAAATAATGTTCCTTTAAGGGTATATCATCATTGAAATCAAATTCCTTTGCATACCATTCTACAAATTGCCTATAAAATTCCTTACTCTCTTTTAATTGTGATTCAGGTAACTCTTGCAACTCTTTTGGAGTATCTTTTGAAACATTTTGTGTTGCAGTAATATCCTTTTTCTCTTTTTCTTTTTGCCTTAAATACACCATATAATCAAGTAACCCGCTGTCATTATATTGTATAAAATATTGTTCTATCGTATTATTCTTAGCCTTTTCAGTTAAACTCTTTCTAATATAATCAGGGCTTGAAAATTTATTCTGTTGTATATACCACTCAATAAAATCTTTATAGTATTGTAACTTATCTTGTTGTTCTTGTTTCTGTTTAAATTCAGCTTGTTTTTTTACCATATAAGTATCTATTTTATCTTTCAATTCATTCTTATCATTTTCACTCATTTGATATTCTTTGTTATCTAAATAAGTAACAAGTGCAATAAACTCTTTGTGATAATAATTCAATGTTTTGAGGCTATACTTACTCCATTCATTTTCATTTGTAAGAATACTTTCATAATGCAAAAGCTTTTCATTAACAATTTTATCTAGCACAACACTATTTTCTTTAAGCGTATTGAAGTAATTATCATAAATCTTAGAATCGGTAAGAGCATATTTATCCATATTATGCAAACTTCTCATCTTTTTATCTAAATTTTTACATGCATAGATAAGACTAAAAGTATTTGTATGTATATTAAAATGCTTCAATAAAAGATTATCAAATTGTTCTTGCATTGATAAATTTTTTTCTAAAGCTTTTTGTTCCTCTCGTATTTGATTTTGTATATTCCTAGCAACATCTAATTGAGATTTTGTAGCACCTCTTGTATGTTTAAGTATAAAATCTAAATATCTCTCTTTAGCTTTAGTAACTAATGCTTTATCATCTGTATCTTTTGAAAATTCTTGCCTATGGTATCTTGCTTCTCTCTCTACTTCTCTAATATGTTTATCAATAGAATTATAATCTTTAGATAATAATCTTTTTTCATGGCGTTTTGCTTTTATAGTTTTACTTATCTCTTTAATCTGTTTTAATGCAAAAAACATAACAGATTTATCAGGGTATTGCGGAATACTATCAAACAAAGCCCCTATTGCTTTTTTATCCTTTTTATTTGAAGTTAGAATCTTTTCTACTTCTTTTAAAACCTTTGATTTTTCTACATGAAAATATAACTCTTGTAATTTTATATCATCAATTATATTTTGTAACTCATCTCTTTGCTTTTGTAAATCTTTTAAATCATCATTTAATATATCAGTCTTTTTGCTTATACTATCTCTTTTTTTAAGTAATCTATCTCTATCTTTATCTAATTGTTCTATCGTATCTTTATAATAATCATTATGCCCTATGGTATCTAAAAAGCTAGATTTACTTAATATACTTTCTCTCTCTACTCTTTGTGCGTGAGAATAATATAAACCATGAGAGTTTAGAGCCATTGCAAAATCATTTTTAATATCAGTAAAAAAATCTCTAATATCACTTTTTTCTTTAAAATGAAGTTTCTTATGTGTAATCATATTTCTTTTATTAACAACTACATGTATATGCGGATTATTTTGATGAGTATGCAACACTTGAATATATTTATGTGCGTAAAAATGTTTTTCTAATACAGCCTTAACACTCTCTTGTAAAGCTTTTATATTTCTATCAGTTAGTTCCTCATTGATAGAAAAACATAAATGCCAACTATCTTTAGAATTTTTATGAGTGCCAAAATCATTTTTCCAATCACTCATTATTTCTTTAAGAGATACAGAATTTCCAAGTTCATCAATGGCATAGCTTGAATCAGAATGTCTAATAACATAACTAATAGCGTTATATGTCCCTCTTTTATCTAAATTAGAGAGTGTTTTTACAACAACTTGCCTTGAAATGTCTAGCAGGTCGCTTACAAAAAATAAATAACTATCCTTAGCTTTTTCGTGTGGAATTTTAGGGTATCGTTTTTGTATTCTAGTATCTTTATCCTCCCAAAAAAAACATATTTATCTTTTTGCATATTCTCAAATGCTTTAAAGACTAAATCAAATTGTTTATATGGACTATAAGACATTGAAACTATTCCTTAAAAATATACCAATAAAGCCATGTAAAACTCCATAAACACAGCATTAAATTCAAATATACCCATTATAACAAAATAAGAGTAAGTTTTAACACAATATTTTAGTCAGTAGTAGTGGCAGGATAACCCTTTTGTATATACAAATATAGGGGGAAACTTCGTGTGGTAGGGCATTCAAGCTATATATGTTTTTTATCATATTTTTTGTGATAAAAAGCAAATAGAATAAGGAAAATATCTTATACAAGCAATATTTTTTGATACAAGTAAAATCTATATACACGCAATATTTACTTTCTAAACTTGAAATATGAAAATCACTTCATACACGCTAAATGTATTCATACAAGCAAATGACACTCAATACAAGAAAAATTTTTAAATACACGCTTTAAATATTTACATGAGAAGTATTTATTCAAACATACAAGTTCTATCTTTGATACATGCCAATATTATAAAAATATACAAGTAAAATTCACATTCATACGAGCAACATTTTTGATACAAGAAACATAGATTTTTGTTGATATTTTTTGATTAATTTTACATGTAATTTTTTCTTGCATATAAAAAAAATATATAAAGAAATATATAATTTTTTCAAAAAAATAGCCACTTTTTAATCAAAAAATACACGCAAAATTAATTTTTTTCATACCAGCAAACTCCCTTATACAAGTAGTTTCATCACTTAAAAAATAATGGTAACAAAATACATACGCAAAATTTCTGTTTTTTGTGTCAATCTTTAATAGTAGTTTTTGAATTTTTACCAAAGGATACAACATATTAAAAAATATTAAAAATGTGATAGCAAAAATCAAGTCTAGCACAAAAAGAAATCTTGCCATACTCTTTTGTTTTTTACTATGCACCCCCATTGCATTTGCAGACTTAGGAAATCTAAAAGACAAGGTAACACAAGAGATGGCAATATTTGTGCGGGATTAAAGCTAGATGGTATAAGTTATGCAGGTGCTACGCAAGATAATGAGCTAGAATTAGCACAAACAAGAATGCGATTTTTTAATAGATTAGATCAGGATATGTCCAGCAGTTAAAAGATATTATGATGTATGAAAAGCAATTAGAACAAATGGGGATTGACTTGGGTGCAATTAATAGTATGCTAGATTCACTCAAAGGAGGTTGGGACGACTTAACAAATATGGCAGAAAATTTAGGAAATCTCAATAACTTAGAGAATGTGTTTAGTTCAGCAAAATCACAATGTGAGAGTCTAAAAAGCTTAAATCAAAACTTTGCAAATTTTATAAGCAAAACTTCAAAGGAATTAAAAGGCGTTTTAAAAGAAAATGCAGAGGCTCAAGCATGTTTAGAAGCATTAAGCAATATGCAATATATGGAAACAATTACTAGAGATATGACAACAGAGGCACAACAAGCCTTAATCAATGGCAACAAAGAACAATATGTAGAGAAAATGAAGCAAGTGCATGAGTTTAGACAACAAGCAACAAATAGAAAGGTAGATAGGCAATTAGATGCCATTCAAAAAGTCAATAGGACATATTCACAATATTCAACAGGGCAAAAATCAAAAAAGAAAGCCCTAGACAATCAAATGAAAGATATTCAAAAATCCATGAGAACAATCGCAGGTAAAACAGAAAAAGAGAAAATAGAATTAGGATTAGAATTACAACAAACAATGCTTAATGTTATGTTGCAACAATATGACTTAATGCAAAATACAAGTGCAATGCTTGCAACAATATTTGAAGTCAATTCACAAAAACCAATCGATGAAAACAATAAACCTCAAAAAAAGCTAAAGAGTGATTTTTATAACAAGCTAGATAAAACAAAAGATTATGATAAAGACCCTTTAGGATTACCAAAATTTAAAGCTAAGAAAGATTAAAGGATAAAAAGAAAGGATACCTATGGAAGCAATGTGGAATGCAGTTAAACAATTTTCATTTGAAATGGCAATGAAATTCTTCCCAGACTTACAAATGTTAGTCGTAATAGCATTAATCCTTTTTCTAGCATGTAGTGGTGGAACTATGGGGTTTATTATAAGATTTATAATAAAAAAACTAATGTAGAAAAAAATAAAAAAGGAAACAAAAAATGGCAACTGAAGTAAATGTCTATTCTAAAGTCGTAGGGCTTATGAGCCAAGTATTAAGCGGAGTGCAAGCAAATATATATGGATACGCACAAATGGTATGGAATAATGCCTTATCTCAAGTTTTATTAGCAGTATGTGCGTGTGTTTATGTATATCTAAAAATAGCAGGTGGAAATGAATGGAATAGGAATGACTTTAAGCAGATAGGTATATGGCTAATAACCTATGTATTTTTAACTGCAATATTTGCAAATTATAATAATTATTTAGGCTTTATAGGCGTTGTAGAATTACCCATAGAATACTTGTATCAAGGTATTAAAAATGGGGGAGGTTCAGCATTAAACCTAGATAAAGGAATAAGTGAAACAATTCTATCAACATCAAGCATATTTGATGCAATAAAATTCAATATGGATAATATAGGGACATCAATAGTTATGCTTATAGTTGCTTTATTAACATTCTTAGTTATCTATGTGTTTGTTATATTTTTAGTCATTTTTACAATACTAATTAAATTTATGAGTTCATTAATTTTAGGATTATGTCCTTTATTCATTCCATGCTTAATCATAAAACAATTTAGAGGATATTTTTTCAGTTGGTTAAAACTTTATGCAAGTATTGCATTGCAAGCACCATTTGTATTTTTAGTAGGAGGGGTTATTTTTAATGGAAATAAATCCATAATAGAACAGGCAGGATTAGCAGAAAATATGTCAGCCTATGAAGCAATAGCTACAATGATAACACCAATAGTTATAACTCTAATAGGTATTGCAGCTTTAGCTAAGATTCCAACATGGACTCAACAAATCATAGGAAGTGGAGATGGAAATCATAGCACAGGACTTACAGCAATGGCACAAACAGCAGGAGCAATGGGAAGCAAGGCATTAGGAAAAACAATGGAGGGCAAGGCAAAAGGAGCAAGCTTAGGCAGAGCGGCACTTGCAGGTATAGCTTCAATGATACCTGTGGGTGGAGAACATTTAGCTAATAAAATACTAGGAGGAGGTAATAAACCTAATCCACAACCAGATAATAAAGATGATAAAAAAAGTGATGATGGAAAAATGGAGGCAAAAGCTACACCGCACCAACCAAAACCAAAAAAATAAAATAACAAAGTATTCTTATAGCTTTATAATGTTTTAAAATAAGGCTATAAGATTAAATTAAAGGATAAAAATAAAATAATAAGATTGAAAATAAACTACAAGCCAAGTTGCTTTTTCATTTTTTCAGCTTGCTCGTGTCTTTCTTTTATTTTCTTTTTTTCATCATCAGTACAGAATACTAAATCTTCTTGTATATTCTTTTTACCAAAATACAAAATATCATCATTAGGGTGGGTAATCCTATCAGCACTAATACAAGGCTTATCTTTTGTGAAAGGGCAACCTATACCCACATAAACAAACTTATCTTTTTCTTTTTCAACGATAAATTTAATGTAATAATAGTCATTAGGATAGGCACTTGTTCTTTTTTCATCTTTGTAATCATACAAAGAGTATTTTCTATAATTAAAATTAGGCACAGGCTTGAAATCGTCATCATACCGCAATCCTTTAGCAACACCTACAAAAGATACAGGGTCATATATTTTAGAATTGGGATACATCTCTTTAACTCTTTCTAATGCCCTTTTTTCTATATCCATATCAGCTACAAACTCTTTATAATCATTACCGCCACCACATGCAATAAATACACTAGCTAAAGCACCACAAATAAACAATTTACCAAAGTTTTTAAACTCATCTTATATCCTTTATGTTTAGAATTGAAACATAATTATACATTAACATCTTAAAAATTACATATAATTTTACATATAAAAACAAAATTTATAATTTTTAGGATATAATGCAAGGAGTAAAGAGAGTTAATTGACACACTACAATATATGAAAATACCGCACAATCGCAAATTCGTAGATTCTAGAGTCTAGCGATTGCTCTATAGAAGGAAAGCAGAGCATCTGATGGAGACTAGACATAAGATATTTTACTTACAGCCAAAATGACAATAAATCTAGATTCTAATAGCTATTATGACATGGCGATATGTCTAGTATAGATTCCATAAGAATCTAGCCCTAAAGATTATGAACCAAAGGCGATAAAATAAGATTATAAAAAAGTAGGAAAGGTTATGGATAGATTAGAAAAAGATTTATTTAGAGAAAATATCAAGATAGCACCGCTTAGTTTAAGAATTGGTGCGTATTTGATTGATATGATTCTATTAAGTCTTGTTATTACGCTATTTTTTTCACAAGCGCAGCAAGAAAGATTAGTGCTTGCAAAAGAGACGATTGAAAAAACTTATAGTTTGCCAAACACGCAAACAACGCTAAATAGCACGACAGATAATAGCAAAATACTAGAAGATATGCGTAAAACTTCAAAAGAAGCCTTTGAGATACTATTGCTTTATATGGCGATATACATTGGGCTAGAGATTGTGTATTATTTCTTCTTTGTGTATTATTATGGGGCGACTTTAGGGCAGATTATATTGCGTATAAGGGTTGTGGATATTCATCGTTTTGATAAGCCAAGTTTGCATGTAAGCATGAAAAGAGCGATAATAAAATGTATCTTTGGAGCGGTGCTTTATGTTGGGTTTATTGTGGCATTTGTGGATAGATTCTATCGTGCGTTGCATGATAAAATGAGTCATACCATCGTGGTTACGGCATAGAGTTTCTTATGTATTATATTACCTTTAAGATTCATAAAAAAAATGTGATATTCCTAAAATGGATTCTGTATGTATTGCTTTTTTTTCATTTTGTCTATGGAGTAGAACAGCTTACAGATATACAAACTTCACAGAATCAAAATAGCGCAACACTCTTTTATGATTCTAAAGAACAACAAGTGTTGCCGACATTTTCAGACACTAAAAGAGAAGATTCTAAAGACATAAAACAAACTATGAGTGAGAGTGAAAAGAGAGAAAATGAAAAGGGCTTACAAACAGGCGTAAGTAAAAAGGACACAGATTTTTCAAAACTTTTTGAGCTTTTAGGTGAAGAGATAGATCATTATGATAACTATATGGTTGTGCGTGGTAATGCGATATTGAAAAATAAAGAAGCCTATATTATCGCTGATGAGATTATCTATAATCCAGAGTTAAAACAAGCTAGACTAATAGGCAATGTCCGCATTTATAAAGGCGATACACTCTCTGTGATTGCAAAACAGGCGACAGTTTATCTCAATAGTGATTTTAGCATTATCAGACCCTTTTATATACAGGATACAGACACAGGCATTTGGACTCATGCAGAGAGTGCTAGCTCTCAAAAGTCAATCTATCGCTTTGCAGATTCTATGGTTTCAGGTTGTTCTTTTGTAAGTCCTGCATGGCGTATTGATTCAAGCAAAGGGGCGTATGATAAGGAAAAAAATACACTTGCTTTATGGAATCCTAGAATCTACATTGGCGATGTGCCGGTATTTTATCTGCCTTATCTTAAAGTCTCACTTGAGAATAAACGCACAAGTGGTATTTTATACCCAACTTTAGGTAGCTCAAGCACTGATGGTTTTACCTATATTCAGCCCTATTATGTAGCATTGCAAAACTTCTGGGACATGACTATTAGCCCACAGGTAAGAACTTCAAGGGGTGGCGGTGCAAATTTTGAGTTTAGGGCGATTGATAGTAGCAATGACAAATACATGTTGCATTTAAAGTATTTTTATAATAACGATGAATATATGCAAAAGTTAAATCTACTCAATCAGCATGTTTATGGTTTTGATTTTAAGCATAGCAAAAGAAATGTGATTCAAAAATATTTTGGTGCTAAAACTAAGCTTGATAATGCTATGTTTTTTGACTTAGCATTTATGAATGACATTGATTATATGCGACTTGATGATGTGAGATATTTTCTCAATCAAACTTCATATATCTCAAAGACAAATCTTTACGCTCAAACAGATAATCACTATTTTGGTTTAAATCTACGCTATTATCTAAACCTTTACACGCCAAATAACTCAACGACATTTCAGAATCTCCCAAACATTCAATACCATAAATACATGGGATCTTTATTTATAAAAGAATTATTGTATTCACTTGATTATAAGATGCAGTATGCACATAGAACTACTGGCTATTCGTATTTATCAAATGAGCTTTCCATTCCCATTGGTATGCAGTTTTCATTTCTCAATAAATACTTTTCTATTGGAGCATGGCTTAATGTCTTTGCGGGGAATACCTATGCTACAAATACAAAAGATACTATAATCTATACCGCCCCAAATACTTCTATCGCTATGCAAGAGAATATGGGTAATTACGCAAATCTTAATTATAGAATCTCTGTAAATAGCGATATTGGGCGAAGATATGGGAACTTTTTCCACTCTATGCAAACCGCAGTTTTATTTAATGCCCCAGTTGATAGAGTGGTATTTACAAATGGGATCTTAAGTCCAGAGATTCTAAAAACCTATACGCAATTACCCGTTGGTGTGCTTGATGCAATACAAAATGGTGCAAATATATGGAATCCACAAAATTTTGGCAATATCTATCAAATGATAAGGCGGCTTGACCTTAGCATGTCAAACTATATCTATAATCGCAATGGTGCTGAAATCTTTTATTGGAAGCTTAGTCAGTCCTTTAACTTTGATGATACAATCTCACCTTTGCGTATCCCTATGGAAAATAAATTTGGCACGACACCACTTCCGGGGTTAAGCTTAAATCTTAGCCTTTTTTACTCATGGTTTTATAGTAATTTTACTGAAATAGGGGTAAATGCCTCATATACAAAAGGGGCGTATGCAGCAAGCATTTCTTACTTTTTAAAAAGAGATGATGCGGCATGGAGCATTGATCCTACCACACTAACCTATAAGCCCATAGACTCATCAAATTATTTAAGTGCATCTTTAAGGGGGGATTTAGGCTATTTTGGTTTAGTAGCAGATCTAGGCTATGACCTTAGGACGCAAAATATCGTAAATATAGGTGTTGGCGTCTATAAAGACATTAAATGTTTTGGTATTGGACTAAAGGCTGGGAGCAATAGGACGCCTATGTTATCACAAGGTAATACAATTAGCGTAATTGATAATATTTATGTGAAAGCAGAATTTAGATTCGTGCCTTTGACAACCTTTGGTTATACTTATAGGCTACGACCAGTTATAGAGCAGCAAAACAAATAGATTCTAACGGAGATTCCAAACAATAGAGGAAAAATATGATAGCAACGATATATAAGGGGTTTGCACAAAGTGCGACTATAAGTCCAAAAAATGCAAAAATGATTTTACGACATTCGCTAAGAGATAAAATACCACCGAATGAAACAGGCAATGATATTTTACTCACTCGCGAGGGCGAAATCATGGCAGAACATTTTGGATTGCATTGTAATTTCTCTATTGCAAAAATACATACAAGCATAATAGAGCGATGTATCCAAACCGCAAATCTTTTTGCAAAGGGCTATAAAGAATCTAAGCAGAAAGAACTAGAAATAATCCATACAAATATACTCACAGATACCTATATCAATGACTTAGATAAAGCAGTAGAGTTATTTAAAACGCAATCGCCTTATTCTATAATATCTGCGTTTTTGCGTGGTGAGAGCTTACCCGGTATGCGTGGTGTAGAAGAGAGTATGAAAACACTCTTTAACTATATCTTTGCCGATAAAACTTGTGAAGATATGGAGATATTCATCACGCATGATACTTTTTTAATCGCCATTGTTTGCTATTGCCATAATCTGCAACCACAGCTTGACGACTTTAACTGGCCCTATATGCTAGAGGGTGCATTTCTCTACCTTGAGAATAATCATATACATTGTATCTTTAGGGGTATTGATAAATCAATCCCTTTTGTTTTTTGATATTATGAGGATATTATGCAAAAAGAAAATGTGGAATAATTAGGAAGAATCTGACTCACACAAAACATGCAAGAAGTAATTACTAAAAGATTTAATATAATGCGAATCTAAAAGTGTAGTATATGCTTAGAATCTATTTATTCGTATTTGCCACAACATTATGCTTTTTTAGTTATTTATCATTTACTACAGAATCTAGCATACCGCAAGGCTTTGTTGCACACAAAGAGATAGAGACGCAAGAAAAGCACATGCAAGAAACATTTACAATATACACACAAAAACGCATACACACAAGCTTTGCGTGTTTTCAAATAGCATTGCCAAAGGCATATATTATGCAACAAAAAGATAAAAATGCAAAAAAGATTCAGAGTGTGCAAAAGGGGCAGAAAATATGTCTAAACTTCCCACAAGATATACCACATACTAAGCTAAAAATCACACTCAAAGAGATTGAATCTCAATGGGTGAGAGTAACGCTTATAAATGATTCTGTATTGCTTAATGGATATATCCCTATTCATGCTCTAAAAGATTGGCAAAAAATAGATTCTAAAAACTTTGTAGAATCTAGTAGCGGCGGTGAGATTTTACTAGAGAATGCCCCAAAGATTACTAGTAAAAATCTTAAAAGTATAAGTGGTGGCTTTTCAATACCGCATATTCTACAAATCGCACAAGATAGGTTGGCTGTAAGCGATTGTGAAAGTGCAAGAACATGATTAGCCTTAGCTCAGCAAGATGATAGGGAGAATTTAGCTATTTATGATTTATATGTGAAATTACTTATGTGTGAAGGGCAAAACGATGAAGCTTTAAGGCTTAAACAAAGTTTGGAATCTGTGCAGAATAAATCAGCAAAAACAAAATAAATTCAAAAATTACATTTATTCAAACACAAAAAGGCTAAAATGCCGATTATAATGAAAGGTTATGACAAGGTGCGTAACACTCAATGATTTTTACATTGAGAAAATTAAATATGGGAGCAGGATTATGTCGTATGTAAAATATGCAAGTATTGTAAAAAAAGGGATTGTAGGTATTGTGCTATGCAGTGCGTTAGGTGTCAGTGTGAGTGCTGCATGTAGCAAAGCGGTATGCGTACATGGCGATGTTGGTGTCGGTGGGCTTGAAGTTGATTTTGGTGGTGATCGCAACGCTATGGTGAAAAGTAGGGGTGGATATGGTAAGCTTGGCTTAAAAATGCTTATAGTCCAAAGAGTGCAGTTGGGGTTAGCTGTTAGAATTGGTGGTGGTGTGAGTAAGCTATCTGGGGCTACACTAGCTGGGTTGGCAACAGATGATACATTTGGTTTATTTGGCGGTGATGCGAAACTTGGCGTGAATATCGCAGGGCTAAATGCACCGGTATTTCTTAATCTTGTATTTGATGTGGATGCGTATGTAAATAGGGAATCTATCAGCAGAAGTCTTGGTATATTAGGCTTAGAGATAGAAGGTAGAGTTCCTGTATCAGAGACAACATATTTTACATATAGTGGTGGAGCTGGTATAGCAGATGGTCTGTATAAATTTCACACTACGGGCGATACAGCTTCTAATATCAAAGATGGCAGTTATGCAATCTTTGGAAGCATAGGTATTACTAAAAATATTGGTGAAAATGTGAGTTTTTATTTTAAGGGCGTTGGAAAATATTATAATTTGCAGGCTTCAAGTGGCAATACGCTTAATTTCCCTATTGCAAATGCGTGGCAAACTGGTGCTGAAGCTGGGATAAGCTTCTAGTCTTCTAAGATTAATAAAAAGGTTTGTGGGGTTTTACATTGCTTTATTATTTTCAGCATGGAAACTATATGCTTCCATACATTCTTTTGTAAAACTCGTGTGCATATTGTAAGTATTTCTTATATCAGTCTCTAAGCATGTGCCCTTTTATGCGCAGTGAGGTTTCAATGAGTTGCAGTTAAAATAGTGCGAAAGTACTCATAAGCATAAAAACTAAAATAACCAAACCTATCGAAATCCAACAATACATTTGCACTTCAGTGTAATCCAGTATAACTTAATTTTTATCATATTAGACATGATTGATCTCTGTGGCGTAATTTACCACATTAACAAACTTAAAACAAAAGTTGCTATAATTTCGGCATTTTTTAACAAGGAGATTCCAAGATGTATCATATCGTGTTTAATGCAAATGATGATTATATTAAATATCTTGCTGTTTTGTGTCATAGCATTGTGAAAAATGCTGCACATAATAATATTATTGAGACTATGGGGGGGGGGGGGCAAACTCTCATTCACTCACACTCAATCAATAAGCTACTATGAAAAAGATAATGAAAGCATACCACCTTCATTAAATAATCCAGATTTATCTAAAGATAACACACCTTTATATAAATCACAAAATAGCCAAATACAAAATAATCCATTTGCTTTTCATATTCTCACAGATGGTTTAAAACATGAAACAGAACAAAAACTTCAAACCTTAGAGTTAGAGTTAAACAAGCTTTATCCTTGCAAATTTCATATTTACACTCTTTCAGATTCTATGTTTCATGGTTTGCCAAAGCTAAACAATAATTATCTTGCATATTTTAGAATAAAGATGGCTAGTTGTTTGCCAAAAGAAATTCAAAAATGCTTGTATCTTGATGTTGATATGCTTTGTGTGGCAGATATTAGAGAGATTTTTTATAAAGATTTGCAGGGTAAAATATGCGGTGTTGTATTGGATGCACATTATCTGCCTTCTCGCATTATGCCTGGTGTAAATGGTGGTGAAGGCAATGGATTTTCCTTAAATATTGACACTTATTTTAATTCTGGACTTATGCTTATAGACTTGGAGCAGTATAGAATCTACAATATAGAGCAAAAATGCTTTGAATGGTTGAAATGCTACATTCCAACATGGTTTGATCAAGATGTGTTTAATGCGATTTTAAGCAACCATCTTTATATTCTACCGCTTGAGTGGAACTTCATGCTGGGACATGTAGAAAATAGAGATAAAAGTGACTTCAAGGGTGAAAGTGAGGAATCCAATCTCATTTATACTTATCAAGAATATGTGGAAGCAAAAAATAATATCAAGATTTTGCATTATCTTACCACAATAAAGCCTTGGCATGCACTTAGAGCGAATGAGAATGGAAACATAATAAGCTGCGCTTATCGCAATGAGTGGTGGATAGAGGCGTGCAATACACCAATTTTTGATAAAGAACTGCAAATTTTATATATACAAAGACAGGAAAGTGCGATTTTTAATCTCTCAATTTGTTTGCAAAAACAAATAGCAAATTTAGAGAATCTTAGACAAAAAAGGAGACCACTAAAACGATTAAAACAATCCCTTAAAAGACGGATGAAGAAAATATTTCATAAATAACTACTAGGCTACAAGATTCTATAAATCTCGTAGTCATAATAATCTTCTAAAAACTTATCTCTAAACGCAGTGTCGCATAGTTAGAATCAAGCAATTGTTCTCTAAATTCTTTTTGTTTGTATGAATACATATATGCTAGAGATATACCCCTCCATGCGATTAAAGCCCCAAGCTCTGCTTCATAAACACACCTTGCCATATCAAGCTGTGTTTGAAATCCACCAAAAGAGTTTCCTTGTATAAACATATTGCGTCCCACAAAACGCTCTGCAATACCAAAAGTTACATAGAATCTAAAATCATCATTC
>NZ_FZMS01000014.1 GCF_900198365.1 Helicobacter bilis
TCAAAAAACTTGCAAGTAGATTCCATGACACTCAACCAGCCAGTATAAAACCATACCAGCGGATATAAAGATATAAAAGACAAAGTCGTATAAAACTACTCCAACAATTCTTGCACTGTTTCAGAAAGCTTTCTTGCTTGGTCTGCATCAACATTTAAAACTTGTCCAACACCTTTTAGCGTTTGCTCAAACATCTTTTCATCCATTTTTACAAGGACATATAGCATAGGTGGTGTTGCTTGTTTATCAGTCCATTTTTCAGCTATTTCTGTTTTCTTCAGATCGGCTTCTACCTTTTGTCTTGCTACTTGCTGACTATTGGCTGATATTTTCATGCCATCATTTTGTTCCAAACTTTCAATTGCTTGTTGAATCTTTGCACTAACTTGTTGTGCGATTTCAGCACGCGCTTGCATTGCTGCTTGATTGATCGCATAGTTTAGATTCCCATCTAAAATTTTTGCAGATCCAATTCCCACTACTACTGATCCAGCCTTTTCCTTTGCAGCCGACATACTATTCACCCATGCAGGTTCATTACTATTTGAAGTAACTTGCCCTTGTTTATCGCCACCACAAGCCACCAAAAAAGCAGCCAAAGCTAAAGCACACAAACCTTTACTAGTAACTGATACTATTTTCATATATCTCTCCTCAAAAAAAATTAGGTCTAATTCTACAACAAAAATGATAAAATAGCGACTTTATTTTACACAAATTTAATTTTAAGGATTCTAAAGAGTTATGAAACAGCACACATTGCTTATAAAATGCCAAGATACTAAAGGTTTAGTATTTAAAATCAGTTCGATTCTTTTACTCCATCGGCTAAACATAGAACAAAACAATGAATTTGTAGATAAGATACATAATACTTTTTTTATGCGGACAGAGATTAGCGGTGAGCTAGATTCTAAAAATCTTCTTGCTGAAGTGTGTGCGGCATTACCTAGTGATGCAGAAGTGAGACTTTCCACACAAGATAAGAAGTCGATAGTGATTTTTGCGACAAAAGAGAATCATTGCTTAGGTGATTTACTCATACGGCATAATAGCGGTGATTTAGACGCAAATATTTTAGCGGTTATTAGCAATCATGCGAGTTTAGAAAATCTTGTAGAAAAGTTTGAAATTCCATACTATCATATAGAATCAGAGGGTATCTCAAGGCAAGAGCATGAGACAAAAGTCATTGAGCTTTGCAAGACTTTAAATCCAGATTTTTTAATACTAGCAAAATATATACGTATTTTATCGCCTACTTTTGTGGAGAGCTTTCCAAACCAAATTATTAATATTCATCATTCATTTTTGCCCGCATTTATCGGTGCAAATCCCTATAAACAAGCCTATGAACGCGGTGTAAAAATCATAGGTGCAACCGCTCATTTTGTAAATAATCAACTTGATGAAGGACCTATAATCTCGCAAGATACTATACAAATTGACCACAGCTACACATGGCAAGATATGCAAAAAGCAGGACGAGATGTAGAAAAGGTGGTTTTAGCCCGTGCGTTAAAATTAGCCATTGAAGATAGAATCTTTTTGCATAACAACCGCACGATTATTTTTTAATGTAGAATTTGGGCGTAGATTTCTCTAAATGCTACTGAATTCTTGTAAGAGATTAAAGTATATCCCAAACAAACTTCTTACACCCCCAAAACAGGCGTGCAGTCAGCCGCAAAATTTGAATCTACGAGCGATAATCTGCATTAATCTTTATATAATCATAGCTTAAGTCGCAACCCCAAGCTTTTGCGCTATGTGTGCCATCTTGTAAATCAATGAGAATACGCACGACATCTGCACTCAAAATACTTTTTGCTTTACTTTCATTAAATGTTGTTCCTACGCCATTTTTTACAATTGCAATTTTCCCTTTTTTACTTGCAAATACAAGATTAAATTTACTCGCATCAAAACTCGCATTACTATACCCCATAGCACAGATAATGCGTCCCCAGTTTGCATCTTTACCAAAAATGGCGGTTTTAACAAGATTTGAGCCGATGATAGCCTTGCTTAGGGTTTGGGCTTGTTGCAGACTCTGTGCGTTTTTAATGGATACTTCAAGCAAATGCGTAGCGCCCTCGCCATCTTTAGCGATTTGTTTGGCAAGATTGACGCATACTTTTTTTAACGCTTTTTTGAATATCTCATAGTCTGTGCTTTTACTTGAAATAATCTCATTTTTTGCCGCACCATTTGCTAAAACAACAACCATATCATTTGTTGAAGTGTCGCCATCAACGCTTATTTGATTGAAAGTTTGCGTATTAATCTCACTTAATGCTTCTTGCAATAACTCTTTAGATATCGCTATATCAGTCAAAATAAAGCCTAGCATGGTCGCCATATTTGGGTGAATCATGCCAGAACCTTTTGCCATGCCAAAGATTCTAAATTTATTGTTTTTCTTTTCTGTTTTTGCCTTTTCATTGCATGTTTCTTTTTCTTGTGTTTTAGAATCTAACTTATTTTCTATGCTTGTAGAATCTTTAGCATTTTCTTTAGATTCTGTGTTAATGACAATATTTTTAGAATCTTTAGACTTTTCATTGTGAGTGCTTTTTTCTGCTTGTGTTGCATTCTCTCCTTTGTTAGATTCTGTCTTTTTAGAATCTAGATCGCTTTGGTCTTGTAGTTTGCAAGTTATGCCAAAAGTCTTTGGAAAAGTATCTGTTGTCATAATGGCTTTACTTGCTAATTTTATAGAATCTTTATTGCTGTTTTTTTGTGCTACTAGCTTTGGGATAACTTTCAAGATTCTAGACATGGGTAATTGTACTCCGATAACGCCTGTGGAAGCAAGTAAAATATGCTTAGAATCTACACGCAACACTCTTGCTAGGGCTTCCGCACTTCTCTCGCAATTTTCTTCACCTTGCTTTCCTGTGCAAGCATTCGCACAACCAGAATTTATCATAACAGCACGGATATGATTTTGTATCTTTGCCTTATTGTGAGTGATACAAGCCGCTTGTACGCTATTTTTCGTCCATACACCAGCACTTTGGCAAGGCTCTTGTGAGTAGATAAGAGCTAGGTCTAGCCTATTTTTATACTTTATATTTGCCTTTATGCCAGAGAGTTTGAAGCCTTTTGGAAGCTTTGTGCTTCTTTTTGCCTTAAGTTTTATTTGTGTCGCCATGCTATACCTTTTTTAGAATCTGCAGTGATTGTAGCGAAAAAACACATAAAGATTCCATATTTCTAACACTCGCACCTATGATATAGATTCTATGTGTAAAAACTTCACACTTAGCGATTTTTTACCATAATATCTAATCAAGTTTAAATAATGTTTGTTCTAATGGGCTTATATCGATCTGTCCTGAGAGATAGAAATATTTGCGTAATACTAAGAGATTAAGTAAGCCTTGAAGTCTTTTATCATAGAATCTAGCACAAAATTTGTGTGCGTTTTGTATGATTTCCTTTGCTTCATTTGTGTGTGTTTTGTAATATTCAAGCACGGAATCTACATCGCTATAATCACGACTAATAGCTGCAAAATGCACACCTTTTTCTAGCTTATCCTCCATAAACCAAGTTTCTATTTCAGGCTCTGGCATAATGCAGAGTGAGTTTGAGCTTAGCACCCATTTGAGATTACTTGCCACATCATAGCCCTCAAGGCTTAGTAGAAATTTATAGGGCAAATGCTCTTGTATTGAGAGTTTATCTTTTAGCCATTCTGGATTAGAATCCGCTCGTCCAACATGTCCAATATCGCAATTTGGATTAGTAAAATGCTTTTCAAAAAAGCGGATTCTATGGTCTTGATATACAGCACCGCGAAATAGTAATATATCCTTTTTATCCTCAAATCTTATTGGGTCGTTTATGAAATGAAAATGACGATATTTTTCAAGCTGCATTAATACTGAATTTTCATTACAAGTAATAATGGGGCGAGATTTACAAATCGCAGGAAAGCTTAAAAGCTCACTCACATCATAAAACATATATGCCCATGCTAAATTATCCTTAAAATATCTCGTCCATTCATATGAGTCATAATAATACACTGATCCAGCCTTATAGGTATTATTTTTCAAAAAATCTATATTTGGCACAAGTTGCTGCAAGTTTGCTAATCGGCTAGGATAAGGCGGTAAATCTAAGTCTAGTGGGCTTATTTGCGGTAATTTATCTTTTGTTAATGGGATATGAAAGGGCTTATTTAGTTTATTGTAATAATTTATGCGATTACTTATGTCTTCTAGGTTTTTATCATAAATTTTTAGTAGTTTTTGTATCTTTGTTTCAAGCTGCTTTTGTGCTATTATGCGTGGTATTATCATACGCATAATGCCTTTGAGATTATAGATAAAACGCGAACCCCTTGTCTGCAATAAATACCCTTTCATTTGCTTTTAAAACTAGCGGAGTATTATATAGAAAAGTTATGAAGATGATATGCGATATTGCCAAATACAAAATTATAGGCAAAAGATTCCATACCACAATCGTATTATTTACTCTCATATATAAAGTTATACACAGAAAAACATTATAATAAACACTTATATTTAAAACAAAAAATTATCAGGTAAAAAATGCTACAAAATATTTTTATGCGATATGCTAGATTCTTTGTATTTATTCTCTCTTTTATTGTGCTTTTTAGTGTATGCGTTTATGCGAAAAGTCGCTCTAATCTTTATACCACATGGCATAGTGCTATTGCTATGGATATGACACCAAAGCATGAAAATGCGAAATTTTTACCTTATGCGAATCCAAAAGCAAAAAAAGGCGGGGATTTTAAGACTATGGGGCTTGGTGGCTTTGATAGTCTCGATTTATTTGTGCTAAAGGGGAATAAGGCAGATTCACTAGATTTAGTCTATGATACTTTGATGAGCCAAAGCTATGATGAGCCTTATGCGATATATCCGCTTATAGCAGAAAAAGTAAGCATTGCAAATGATAATAGCGGTGTAAGATTTATGATAAATCCAAAGGCAAGATTCAGTGATAATAGTAAGGTGAGTGCCAGTGATGTGAAGTTTAGCTTTGATATGCTTATGCAAAAAGGCGATCCCACTCAATCTCGCTATTACGCTGATGTGAAAGAAGCGGTTGTGGTGAGTGAAAATATTATTGAATTTATCTTTAAACATAATGAAAATAAAGAATTGCCTTTTATCCTTACGCAACTACACATTATCCCAAAACACTTCTACCTACAAAACAATAAGCAAAATAATGAGAATCTATATGGTAAAAAGCCCTTACGCATACCGCTTGGCAGTGGCCCTTACACAATAGAATCTTTTGAGATAAATAAATATATCACCTATAAAAAAAATAAAGACTATTGGGCGAAAGACTTAATGATAAATATTGGAGCATATAACTTTGATAAAATAACAATAGAATATTATAAGGACGCCAATGTCGCTTTGCGTGCATTTCTAGCGGGGAATTATGACTATCGCTTTGAGCCACAGGCAAAAGCATGGGCGAATGACTATAAGGGAAGCAGCCTTAATGCAGGAAAGTTTAAAAAGATCACTTTAACACATGGCTTACCAGCAGGTATGCAGGGCTTTTATCTTAACGCAAGAAAGACGCATTTAAATGATATAAGAGTAAGGGAGGCAATACTTCAATGCTTTGATTTTGAATGGAGTAATGAATATCTATTTTACTCACAATATAAACGCACACAAAGCTATTATGAAAACTCAATATATGCTTCAAATGGTCTCTTAAGAGATTCTAAAGATGAAATAGAGATATTACAATCACTTGGAATCTTACGCTATGATAAAAGCACAAAAGAGCTTGAGATAACAAAAGGCTATAAAGATTCTATAAATCCTCGCTTGCTGAATGAAGTTTATAAGAATCCAACAACGACCCCGCCAAACTCAAAGAGAGCAAATCTCATATACGCACAAAAGCTATTAAAAGATGCAGGCTACAAAGTGGTGGAAAATAAACTTGTAGATTCTAATAATAAGCTAGTGAAACTCACGCTTTTATTAAATTCACCTTTATTTGAACGCATGGTTTTGCCGTTTAAAAAGAATCTAGCAATACTTGGTATTACCCTTGATATACGATTAATAGATTCAGCTCAATATGAAAATAGAGTAAAACAATTTGATTATGATATAATTGTGGGTTTGATACCACAAAGCCTTTTTCCGGGAAATGAACAAGACTTTTTCTTTTCATCAATGAGTGCCGATATGGAAGGCTCAAGGAATTTTTCTGGTGTGAAAAATAAAGCGATTGATAAGCTTATTATTTTGCTTAATCAAACGACAGACTATAATAAACGCATAGCGATTTTACATGCGATGGATAGAATCTTACTATGGGGATTCTATGTTGTGCCACATTATTATAGCCCTAGTTTTCGTATCGCTTTAAGGCATGATATACAAAAGCCAGATATTTTTCCACCTTATGCTTCACCTTTTAGCATATATCATTATTGGTGGATAGAGTAATGGAGGGTAATATGAGATTAAAATTCACAAGCGTATGTTTATGTATATGTATGCAATCAGTGTTTGCCGCAAATATACAAGGAATCTATAAGGAAGAATCAAATGAAGAGGCAGATAAGGATTCTAAACAAACGCATATCTTTAAAGAAGATGTATATAGAGAGCATAATCCACTTTTTACAAATACATATAAAAAAGCTAGTCTAGCCTATACAGACACACTTGGTCTAAGTGATACGCAAACCTTAATGTATAATGGCTTAAATACGCAGTATAGACATCCTTTTGTATGGAAAAAGATTCAGATAGATTCATTTGCTAATATTGCTTTTGGTAATGCCTTGCTTACGACACAAGCCACACAAACTAGCTCTTTCTTTTTTGGCACAAATCTTGGGGCTAATGCCTCTGTGCCTTTGCCTATACAAAATGTTGTAGCACATGGGGTATTTGGCATTGATATAGGCTTTGGGGCTTTAAGTAGTCAAGTAAATAATATGCTATTTCAAGGCTTTTTTGGTATTGATTTTTTCTATGATAAATTTGTATTTCGCCCATTTATTAGCTTTTCTCTTATTACGCCTTTTAGCAGCGTGTATAATGTGAGTGTTGCGGGCTTGACTGATATTGGTTTAAAGACTTTTTATAGGGGGGATTATATGCTAGGCTCTATTAATATAGCTTTATCAAATCTTTTTTCAAAAAATAATGCTGGGGTCTTTACTCTCTTACCACAATCTACACCGCTTTTTTTAGGTGCCAATGCTTTGAGATTTAATGTAAATGCTAGTATTGACTACTTTGCAACACAGCATTTAAACTTTAATGCTATGGCTTTGGTTACTTATACTTCAAGCTATCATGCCTTAAATGCTGGAGGGCAAGTAGGGGCAACTTATAGATTCTAAGTTTTAGAATCTATCTCATTTGCAAGTGTATAGAATCTAGATTTTAAAACAGCTTGTCATATTAAGTGCAACAAAACAACTCAAAGTTTAGATTCTGTAAGAGATTTTTAGTCTATAGCTTAAAATGTCAGGAAGCTAAATTTTTAATAGTAAATATAAGGAAAAATATGCGATTAGATAAATTCTTAAATGCAGTCAATCTTACAAAACGAAGAGCAATAGCCCAAGATATGTGTGCTAATGGTGTTGTGCTTGTAAATGGTGTAGTATCAAAAAGCTCAAAAGAAGTCAAAGTAAATGACATTATTACCTTAAAGTTTTTGGAATCAACACATCAATATAAAGTCTTACAAATCCCAACATTAAAAACTATACCTAAGAGTATGAAAAATGAGTATGTTTTGGAGTTAGATTCTTAGAATATGCCAAGCCTATAGAGGCTTGTCAATATGCTGGATTTTCTTATCAAGATCTTTGTTTTAGTAACTTATATGCCATGTGAATGTATGTTCTTAAATTACTATATTGTTTTTCCGCATATTTTTTACAGAGAGATTCTAAGGATAAACCTCTTTTATATATATCACTTTGCTTTATATTCTGAATCTTAGTGTGCGTGTCATAATCTATTACGCCACCCACTTTTTTATTTTCCTGCCGTTGTGCTTTATAAAGTGCAAGGCTTTTGCATGCTAATTTTAGATAGCTAAAATAATTTAACCTTTTCTTACAAGTCTCATAAAGCATGCCTAAGCGATAAGGCAGTGAGTTTTCAATCTCATCTAAAGAGGCATAAAAAGTTTCACTACTTATGCGGTCTAAATGATGTATAACAAAGATATATTCCCTATTGAGATATTCATAAAGTGCTTGATGGCATACCATAACTTCCAGCGTGCTATATTTTTTGCTATTATTTTTAGGATGGAAATATTCGCATTCTAATGCACCAGCCGGTGCTACGACCTCCATATTATGGACCGCAAAGCCTTTATACAAAATAAGATAATACATAAAAATATAGTAGTCAAAATCCCAAAATGTTTGTATGTATAGATACTTTGGAATCTGTGTAACTTGGAAAAATTCATTTAAATATTCGCATTTATAAATACAAAGTTGATTAAACCATAAATATAGGTTACTATCAAGTTTATCAAAATCTTTATGGGCTAAAAAATATCGCCTTGATATATTGTAGATATTATTCACATTGAAAAATGTAGAATTAGGCAATGTTTCATTGCCATATAGAATCTTATCGGTATAAAATTTTTCGCATAAGGCAAAAACATCCGCTTCTTTAATAATCACGCACTCGGAATCTAAAATCACAATATAATCATATTTATCTTTTAATTCAATCAAAGCATAAAATTTCTTCACATTCACAATGCCTAATACATTGGAATCTATAGTGATATCAACCTTTATATCTGGTGATAATACTATACTGCTATAAGGGCAATTACCCCCCCCCCCCCATAGCAACATTTTTAATGCCATTGTTCCTATTTGCAAAAACATCAAAGCTTTTAGAATCTTCTTCAGAGCTAAACACAAAGCACAAATCGGCTTGTTTGTTGATATTGCACAGCATAAAACTTTGCATAAAGGTATTTGCAAGGGTGTAATGCTTTGGGTGCAATGGAATAACAAAAGCAACTTTATTCATACATAACCTCCCCAAACATCAACCAAGCGTTCGTAAAAACTCAACGCAAGATCGCACACCAATGCCACTTGCACCATAAGGATTTACACCCCATTCTTTCTCTACATACGCAGGACCAGCGATGTCAATATGTAGCCATTTATCCTTATATTCTTCTCTAATAAATTCAGCCAAGAATAATCCCGCAGTAATAGCCCCGCCATAGCGAGAGCTTGAAGTATTGCTTACATCAGCTATTTTAGATTCTATAAGCTTTTTTAAATGCGCGTTAAAGGGCAATGTATGAGCCAATTCACCAGATTTCAAGGCAGTTTCTACAAATTGTTGCTTTAACTTCTCATTAAAGCCCATAACGCCACTTGTATATTCCCCAAGTGCCACCACACACGCACCTGTAAGTGTCGCAAAGTCAATGATAATATCTGCATCTAAATCCTGTGCATAGCTCAAACAATCAGCCAATACTAACCTACCTTCTGCATCAGTGTTTTTCACTTCAATACTCTTTTTCTCTCTTGAGATTAGCACATCATCGGGTCGATAGGCATTTTTACCGATAGCATTATCTGTTATCCCCATAATTGCGTGTAATTCGACATCAAGTCCTAGCTGCACCGCCGCTAAAAACGCACCAAGCACCGCACATGCACCGCCTTTATCAGCTTTCATTGTCGTCATGTAGTCAGCAGGTTTTAGGCTTAATCCACCTGTATCATACACTAGCCCTTTACCTACGATAACAACCTTTTTCTTTGGCTTTTTAGGCTTGTAGCTTAGGTGAGCTAGATATGCAGGATAGTTTGAGGCTTGATTTACCGCTAGAAATGCCCCCATTTTTTGTTCTTCCATGTATGAATTACTACGCAAAGTTGCATTTATTTCAGCATTTTTATATTTTTTTGCCAGTTTTATAGTCTCATTTTGAGCGAGTTCAGATAGAAATATTGAGTTTGCGATATTTGGCGGCGTATTTACCACATTACGCACAAAATTCACATTAGCACATATAATGCTTACTTGCTCTAAAAGACTCTCTTTTAAGCCGATACAATGGATTGTAATCTTAGAATCTGCTTCATCATCTTTTTTATGCTTATAGCCACTGAATTCATAACTACCAAGTAAAAAGCCCTGCAAAATGGCAACTTGCACACTTTCATCTAAGCCTTTAAAAGACAGACTTACTTCATCTAGCTTAAGATTTTTCATAGATCTATACGCTATGCTTATCGTATTTGCATAGCTTTCTGTCTCTTTATTTTCTAAACCTATATATAGAATCTTGCTACTTTGAGCAAAAAATACACCACTGCCCTTATAACCACGCTCTTTTAATAGCGTGAAATCAGGGATTTTTTTGCTATTTTTAGAATCTTCTAACATTGCTTTATCAACAAATAGAATCTTAGCGCCTTTTTCCTCTTTGCTTATGACTAGATTGACTTTAGAATTGTATTGCATTAGCGTTTTTCCTTAGCGTGTTTTTTTCTCCACCATATAAATGTGGCAATAAAGCCTACAATTATAGCTAATAAAATAGCAAATAATAATAGATTTTCTTTGATTTTTACAAAAACGCTTGTGATAATATCAAGTATTTCCGCACCAAAATACCACGCTGGAACAATTGTGATAGCTGCCCAAGCCCACGCTGATATAAGATTTATTAAAGCAAACTTTAGGGCAGAATATCGTGTCAAACCAATGCTTATAGGAATGATTGTCCTTAAGCCATACATATATCTTTGCACAAAGATTATGGGCCAACCATATTTTTGCATAAGCCTACTTGCAAGGGCAAATTTACGCCTTTGACTGCGAAACTTTTTATGCACATATTCTTTTCTTAGCCTACCTATGTAAAAATAGATTTGATCTCCAGTAAAGCCACCAAGCCCCGCGATAAAGATACACCAATACACATCTAAATGCCCTTGATGTGCTGCAATCCCTGCGAGTAAAAGCCCCCATTCTCCCTCCAAAATACTCCAACAAAATAAAATCACATAGCCCCAATCTTGCACATGATTTTCCCACAAAGATTTAATGCTTTCTTCAAATGAAAAATTTGAATTCTTCACATACAAAAAAAGCGAAATTGCTATGATGATAACAATGCTACCTACAATAATGCTTTTTAGATTCTGCTTTATTTTCTCCATATAAACCTGCCTTTTTTTTAGATATGTGATTCTATAAAAAGATTCTAGATTTTACAATAAACCAAAACAAAGATATTTCACCTTTTTCAAAGATTTGATGTAATAATCAAAAGAAACTCGTCGCTTGTTATATTGAGATGCAGTCAAATATTTTTTAGACTCTTAGGCTAGATGCTTCGCGTAACCCAACACAACAAAATTTGATTGCAAATTTCAATTGTTTACAACCCAGAACCCTACAATACACATTAATGTTAAAATCTAGCAATTGTTACATCAAGTTGCAAGCAAAATGTCCTTTTAAAATTTATGCTATTCTCAACTACATTCAGTAAAACAAATCATAGATTCTAATATCCAAAAGACAATCACTTCTTTTTTGTTCTCACATGCTACTTATTTTACGATAATACCTCATCGCAACGACTGCAGACTTCCGCATTGGAATCTTTTTTAAACTGCCAACATCTAGGGCATTTCTCTTTTGTAGCTTTATAGACATGATAGGTTTTATTATCGAAGTTAATGCTAAAGAGTATGTCGCTATTGGTTTTTTCACATACGCATTCACTCACCATTAGAAAATCTGCGATTAAATCCTTGCTATTTTCACACTCTTTTGGTAGGGATAGACTTAACTCTAAGCTTGATTTTACCACTTTTTCCTTTTTAAGCTTATCTACCTGTTCATTAAATAGGCTTCTTAGGGCTAAACATAGCTTGATTTTTCCTTGTTTTTCTTCGCTAAAACTAAAGTTTGGTATAGCAAATTTCTCTAACTCAAACACATTCTTTGCCTCACCTTTAATCACAAAAGGCGCATAATCAAGTGCTTCATCAATAGTGTAAGTTAAAAATGGTGCAAGTAAATGTAATATATTATTTGCCAATATTGCAAACACACTTTGGATTGCAAGGCGTTTGTTAGAATCTATCGTATCACAATACAAGCTATCCTTACAAATATCTAAATAGATTCCGCTTAAAGTTGCCGTGATAAAGCCATTTAAAACTTGGAATCCTTTTGAAAAATCATATTCACTGAATAGAGAATCTACCTCACTTAATACTTGTTTTGCTTCATGCAATACCCATTCATCAATGATGCTAAAATTCTCACTAGAGCTAAGCTTTGTTAGCCCTTGTGTATTTGCAAGTAGAAAGCGGATAGTATTTCGCAATTTAAGATAGTTTTCACTCACTTGTTTTAGGATATTTTGCGATATTTTTACATCATTTTGATAGTCTGACAGGGCTACCCAAAGTCGCAAAATCTCACTCCCACTTTCGCTAATAATCTTGCTTGGGGCAAGGACATTACCCTTTGATTTACTCATTTTCTCACTTTTCTCATCAATGGTAAAACCATGCGTGATGATAGTTTTAAACGGGGCTTTATGATTTATCGCACAGCCTAACAAAAGAGAGCTTTGAAACCAGCCTCTATGCTGATCACTTCCTTCTAAATACACATCAGCAGGGGCGTGTCCGCTATTATAGCTATCATTATTTAGCACAGCAAACCAAGTGCTACCACTATCAAACCATACATCTAAAATGTGCATGTTTTTTTCATATAAATTTGCCTTATCTTTATAAGAATCAGGCAATAAATCAATGATTTCTCTCTCCCACCATACATCGCAACCATGAGCTTCAAATAAAGATTCTATATGACTTGTTAGAATCTCTTCAATTACAGGCTCACCACTCTCTTTATCTATGAAAAATGCGATAGGCACACCCCAATCCCGCTGCCTTGAGATACACCAGTCGGGGCGATTTTCCACCATGCTTTTTATGCGATTTATCCCATTTTTTGGATAGAATCTTGTGTTTTCAATCTCTTGCAAGGCGACTTGTCTCAGTGTCTTTCCATTATAGTAAGGCTTATCCATGAGAATGAACCACTGCTTTGTGGCACGGAAGATAATTGGCTTATTTGTCCGCCAGCAATGCGGATAGGAATGCACTATCTCTTCATGATGAAGCAGGGCATTTTTATCTTTTAGAATCTCTAGTATTCTTTTTTGTGCTTTAAAAATATGAGAGCCTACAAACTCATCTATCACTTCTTTTTCAAAAAGTCCTAGCATGATAATACTCTCATCAAAACAGCCAGAATCATCAACAGGCATAATAACAGGCAGGTCATATTTCAGGCATGTAAAATAGTCATCTTCACCATGCCCGGGGGCATTATGCACTGCTCCACTGCCATCTTCCATGCTTACATACTCTGCTAGAATCAGCATAGAATCTCTATTGTTTAAAGGGTTTGTAGCATAGTGTTTTTCAAATTTTTTAGATTCTATTGTGGCAAGAATCTCGCCTTCTATAACCCCCCTTTCTTTCAATTTTTCATAAAGTTTTTTAGCTACTATCGCACCATTACTTACTAGCACATAAGATTCATTAGGATTTAGCGCAATGGCTACATTGCTAGGAAGAGTCCAAGGTGTAGTCGTCCATATAAGCATATATGGGGTTACTTTTGTGCTAAAAGATTCTAAATTTAGGGCTCTTAGAGTGCTTGTTTGCAGAGGAAATGCTACAAATATAGAATCTGATCTCTTGTCTTTATACTCAACTTCTGCTTCTGCTAAGGCACTTTTTGCTGCCCAGCTCCAAAATATAGGCTTACTTCTTTGTGTTAATAATCCCGCTTTTGCCACTTTCACAAGCGCACGATAAATATCAGCTTCAAACTTATATTTCATAGTTTTATAAGGATTATCAAAATCGCCTACAATACCAAATGATAAAAACTCATTTTTCTGTATTTCCACAAATTTTTCCGCGTGTTTTCTGCATGCTTCTCTAATCTCAAGTTTGGTTGGAATCTTTTTTTCCGCTTCGTAAGCATTGCTTACTTGCTGCTCTATTGGCAAACCATGACAATCCCAGCCGGGCGTATAAAACACTTGCTTTCCCTGAAAATAATGATATTTAATAATGAAGTCTTTTAGAATCTTATTTAGAGCGTGTCCTACATGTAAATGCCCATTTGCATAAGGCGGTCCATCATGGAGTGTAAATGTGTTATTTGTGCTTGATTGATTCTTATTTGTGGTGTTTGTTTCGTTTTGATTTGCTTTGTTTGGATTAATTTCATTTGGATTAATTTCGCCCTGATTTGTTTGACTTTGCTTCATTTCATTCGAGCTTGTTCTTGTCGGACTTGTTCTTGCTTTACTCATTGTGCTGTATGCGTATTCTTGCCATTTCTTATATCTTTCTGGCTCTTTTTGCGGAAGATTGCCTTTCATTGGAAAATCTGTTTTTGGCAATATGAGCGTATCTTTGTAGTCTTTTTGTGCTTGGTCCATAACATTCCTTTTGCGTTTATGAAATTTTGAATTTTAACAAATTTTCACAAAGGATTCTTTAATATTTGCTTTTGTTTGTGAGATTTTTCTGTTTTGATGCTTAATAATAATCTTATTGCATGTTATCTAGGTCAGGCCAAGAGGAATCGGTATATAAGATTTTTTAGATTCTAAACGAGAAACTATGGTATAAAAAGTATTAATATTATAACTTAGGGGCATTGTATTAGCGTGATATTTAAAAATTTATAATACACTAAAGGTTTTTTAGCGTTAAAAGGGATTTTATTGCAAAAAAGGAGATTGCATTGTATCTTGTGATTTTGGCGTATTTGCTATTGTTTGTTACTCCCGCGATAGTTTTAAATATTTTGCAAATGCGTTATATACAAACTTATGCTACAAAGAAGCCAGTTATTCTTAACGCACATGATTATAGCATTGCTGCAAGTTATGCTATCACTCGTTGCAGGGTTGCGTTAATAGAGCATATTTTTAGTTTTATTGCATTAGTTTTTTGGCTATTCTTTGGTATTACCTATCTTACGCAATTTTATAATATGCTGCATATAAGTGGTTTTGGTGCAAATTTACTTGTGATTCTATCTTTTCTTGGCTTACACGCCCTTATTCATATACCTTTTAGTATCGCTCAAAAGCGTATAGATTCTCATTATGGCTTTAATAAACAAAGTGTAAAAGGTTTTGTGCTTGATGGCATAAAAATGTTTGTAGTGAGTGGGATTTTGCTTGGTATCATCTTTGCCTTGTTGCTATGGATTATGGAATCTCTTAGTTCTTGGTGGCTTGTTGGCTTTTGTGTTGTATTTGCATTTCTTGTATTTATACGGCTAGTTTATCCCACGCTTATTGCTCCAATGTTTAATAAATTTTCACCTTTGGATAACGAATCTCTTCGTCAAAGGATTACCACACTTATGGAACATGCAGGATTCCATAGCAGTGGGATTTTTGTCATTGATGCAAGTAGGAGAGATGGTAGGCTAAATGCGTATTTTGGCGGTTTAGGCAGTATGAAGCGAGTGGTGTTATTTGATACGCTGCTAGATAAGATTAGTGAAGATGGATTGATTGCGATTTTGGGACATGAGCTTGGACATTTTAAGCATGGCGATATAACACAAAATATTATAATAAGTGGTTCTATTTTATTTGCTATGTTTGCTATTATGGGTTTATTCTTTGAGCCTTTATGTTTGTATTTAGGACTACCTTTTACAGATAGTAGCATTCTTATACTAGCTATATTGCTTTTTCCAGTATTATCATTTTTATTGATGCCGATACAAAGCTATTTTAGCAGAAAGGCAGAATATAGGGCTGATGCTTTTGGTGCGTCTTGCGTAAGCAAAAAGGCGCTTAGTGAAGCTTTAGTGCGTCTTGTAAATGAAAATAAGGCTTTTCCATATTCACATCCGGCATATATATTTTTTTACTATTCTCATCCGCCGCTTTTAGAGCGACTTAAGGCACTTGGGGGATTGCATGATGGAAATTGATTTATTGTTGCGTATTGCGATTGCATTTTTAAAAGATATGAATCTTGAAGAGTTTAAAAAGCTTGTGTATGAAACACAGTTTTTACTCGCTGATATTAACTCATTTGAGAATGAAAAATTACCAAAAGATTCTCCAAAAGAGAGTAATAGAGTGCGTCAATCACTTGATATAAAAGCACCAGAGTTTCATATCGTAAGTCCGCGTTATGAGGCTGAGATTCTGTTAGGGCATATACTCAATATGACTCGTGTAGAGTTGCATACGAACGCAAAAAAAGAAATTACAGACTTTGATAAACAACGCTATTTTAAAATACTTGCTATGCGTAAAAATGGTGTGCCGCTTGAGTATCTCACAAATAAAGCAAGTTTCTATGATCTAGAACTCTATGTGGATAATAAGGTGCTAATCCCTCGCCATGAAACAGAGCTTTTAGTCGAACATGCCCTAGAGATTATCAAAGCACATAATATTACGCATTTTGTAGAAGTGGGTGTCGGTAGCGGTGCGATTAGTGCAGCGATCCTTACACATGCAAAAGAGACTTGTGCGATCGCTACTGATATTAGCAAGGAAGCATTAAATATTGCCAAGCATAATATACAGAATCTTGGTTTAGAAAATCGCTGTGATTTTGTAGAATCTGACTTGCTTTCTTCGCCTTATCTTATCATGCGAAAACCAATCACACTTTTAGTTGCTAATCCGCCCTATATTGCAAATAGCTATCCACTCAATCAAGAAGTGCTATGTGAGCCGCATATTGCACTTTTTGGTGGTGAAAAAGGCGATGAGATTCTAAAAAAACTTATCCTCCAAGCAAGAGAGAAGCAAATACAATTTCTTGTATGTGAAATGGGCTATGACCAAAAAGAGAGTATGCAAGAGATACTTTTAAATGTGGGTTATAAACCGACTTTTTATAAAGATTATGCGGGTTTTGATAGAGGCTTTATCGCAAGACTTATGCCCTAATTTTCTAAATCAGGATTCTATAATGAAAAAATTACATTATTATCTCAGTGCATTCTTAATGCTTTGTAGCATTTGTGTGCTTGTTTTTGCAAAAGATATAACAAGTAAGGATACAAATAAGCAAGAAAAACTTGATATAGAATCTTTGCCCCTGCATTTTGAGAGTTTAGCCCTATTATTCCAGCATATCACAGATATTTCATGGCAGATTCACACATTACAAGGGAGTTATGATTTTAAACAAAAAGAGGAATTAATCGCACAAAAAAATCTTTTGCTCCAAAACTTTATCGCTAATATTAGGAATACAAAACAAAGCTTAGGCTTTGATATGGATGAAAATAAACAAATGCAAATGAGAATTGACATGCAGCTAAATGATGCTAAAATCCAGCATGATAATGCTTTAATTTTACAAGAAGAAATTGCCAAAAACAATCTTATTATAGAATCTCATTTAGCTACTCTCTTTAAAAATTTGCGAAAGCAAATTGACTTTTTTTCACAAAAACAAAAAGTAGTAGATATTATACAGCCGACATTGCAAGCACTAAATGCCATGCCAACAACCTTTGATATATCAGCTGAAATCCCTACAAAACAGCAAAAAAATCTCAAACTACAAATAGAAAAATACAGAAACACACTTGCAAGTGCCATTGAGATTGTTTCATATTTAGAATGGCATGCAGATGAGTTTGTGCCACAAAATACGATACTACATGCCTGTATGCGATGGACACTGCAACTTCTCTCAAACTTTATGAGTGTTAATCATGGGAATTTGGTTTTTATTAAGATAGTTTTATCGCTTTTATGTTTTGTTATCTTGTGGGCATATCGCAAACTTATTACAAGAGTTGTTGTTTATTTGATGGACCTTGCTATCCAACTTACAAATCAAGATAAAGACTTGCATTCGGCTATTCAAAAAAATCTATTGCAACCTATCTCATTGTTTCTACTTGCATGGAGTTTGCGTGTTTGTATTGGCGTGCTATACTATCCACATTTACAGCCAGAAGAGATTGAAGCGTGGTTTAATATCTTGTATATAGTAAATGTTGCATGGTTTATGGTAGCTTTGGTGAAAAGCTATGGCACGGTGCTATTAACAAAGATTCTGCAGAAACGAAATAATGAATTTAGACGAGAGATTATAAATCTTATATTAAAAGCCTTGTATGCGATTATTATTATTATCGCATGTTTGCTTATCCTAAAATATTTGGGCTTTAATGTATCTGCAATTATTGCTTCACTTGGTTTAGGGGGATTAGCCGTTGCTCTCGCAGTAAAAGATATACTTGCAAACTTCTTTGCCTCTGTTATGCTTTTGTTTGATAATTCTTTCTCTCAAGGCGATTGGATTGAGTGCAATGGTGTTGATGGTGTTGTGGTTGAAATAGGACTAAGAAGAACTACCGTTCGCACAGCAGATAACGCTTTGCTTTTTGTCCCAAATGCAGAATTAGCAGGGAAGATTATACGCAATTGGAGTCGCAGGAAAGCTGGTAGAAGAATAAAAATGAGTGTAGGCGTTACCTATGATGCAGATGAAGCAAGGCTAAAAAAATGTGTAGCAAGTATTAGACAAATGCTTTTAGACCACCCAGAAGTGGTAACAACGCCAATCTATAATCAAGAAGAAACACAACTTATGACTCTAAGAAAAGACATTATTTCCCTTGATGATTTTTTAGGTTATAAAAGCGGACTTTTTGTCTGTGTGGAAGCCCTTGCTGATAGCTCAATTAATATTTTAGTAGAATGTTTTACACAAAGTGTTTCAAAAAAAGATTATTTTGAAGTAAGAGAAGATGTAATCTTTAAAATCATGGCAATCGTGCAGGAATGCAACCTTAGCTTTGCTTTTCCTAGTCAAAGCGTCTATGTCGAGACATTGCCAAAGTGAAAATAATACACGAAATAATCTCAATAAAACAGCAAAATAAATATCGCATAGGTAGCATAAATTTAAATCATAAAACTTTATAGAATCTAGTAGATTCAATAAACTCATAAAATGTTCGATATAAAAGAATCTATTCTCAAATATAGGGGTTTTATTATGCAAAAGACAATAGAGCAAGATAAAATAGACTTTCATCGCAGAGAGAGTATTACAAGGATTGCAAAGATAGGTGCTTTGGGTGCAAGTGTGTTAGTCGGCACAAAGCTTCATGCTGAAACAATTGATGAAGCACAGGAGCAAACACGCAAACAGAACTATATAAATATTAATCCACTCTATGTAGATAGCGATAAAATGCTACTTCCAAAAACACAGATGAAGCTACAAAAAGATTCTGTTGGGCTTGTGATTGTGAATCCGCAGATTGATTTTCTTAGCCCAAAGGGGGTTGGTTGGAGCTTATATGGTGCTAGTATTAAAGAAAATAATACTATTGAGAATATCGGTATGCTTTTTAGAGTAGCAAAAGCCCTGCGTTTGCCTACATTTGTGTCCTATGTGGTATGGAATAGTCAAGATTTAAAAACTTTGCCAAAAACTCCTATGAAAAACTTTTCTCGTGGGACAAAGCTTGCCTATGGTAATGGTAAGGGGTTGAATGCAAATGATATTGAGCAAAGCGGGGCAGATTTCTTGCCTGAATACAAACCTTTTATACTTGATAATAAAACAATTCTTACAACGCCTAGAAAGGATTTTGGACTTAAAGGAAGTGATTTAACCACTCAGTTGCGTATCAGTGGGATTAAGCAGGTGATTTTATGTGGTATGGATGCAAATGTGCATCTTGATTCTCATTTGCGTGATTTACTTGCAGAGGGTTTTGAAGTAGGTGTTGTGCGTGATGCTACGGCTGGAGCAAAACTGCCTGAGGGTGATGGCTATCTTGCAGGGCTTATTAACTTCCGCTTTATTGCAAATGAACTTTTCTTTACACCAGATATCGTGCAAAGATTACAGAATATGTAGATAGAATCTTTTCAGTAAATCCTTATGATGATAGAGAAAATCGTGGGAATACAGAGATAAAGTATCATGAATTGACTATTTTTGCTTTATAATGCGACCATTTATAAATAAAGGTTTTTTATGTGGATGACAAGTGAAGTTACAAGAAACTTTCAGAATCAATATGCTATTACAAATAAATTTGCAGACTATAAGGGTAAAACAATTGATATTGAATTGTTTAATACTGAAGCATTGCAGCAAATTGCACTTATTAGTTTTAAGAATGATAAAAAAGAAGTAACACGACAAGTAGTAATGATGCAGCGTTATGACTTTATTGAAAGTGAAATGCTTGCCTATATTCCCTATTGTGCGGCTACAAATCCAAAAAGAGTTCTCATCTGTGGCACATTGAATGCAGCGATTGCTAATCATTTTGCACAGCATGATATGAGTGTAGATATGGTGGTAGGCGACAAGGAAGCCCTTTATACATTAAGTGGCTTTATCCCTAAGTTTAAGGAAATACAAGAGAATGTAAATATTGCTTTTTATGAGCGATTTATGGATATTAAGCAAGTTGGATATGATATTATTATCCATGCTTCTAGTCCAAAGTTATATGAGTTTGAGGCACTAAAAAAGATGGCAAGTGAAAAGTTTATTTGCGTTTTTGGCCTTGCTAATTGCTATTTAGAACCAAGCTTAGCCCTTGATACATTAGCCTTTGGTATGAATTTTGGACATGTGATGATGCCTTTTATGCTACCTACACTCACCCCGAGTTTCTATGCGTTTTTAAGTAACTACGCACACCCTTTAGCCGATTTACAACTACAAAAAAGCGATATGCTAGATAATTTACAATGCTATAATGCAAACCTGCATTCTAGTGTATTTAGACTCCCCGCCTTTTTACAGCACATCATCGCACCTTATGTGAAGAATTAGATATAGAATCTTGAGTATTTATGGCGGTGGCTATGAGATCGCAAGTTTTCTCATCGCCTTTCTTTTTATAAGATTGTATTGTGAAATTAGATTCTAAAAGTATTTTTACACCTAGTAATAAGCAAAATCTTAGAGTATAGAAGCAACCACTTTATTGCTCTCATGTATCGTTAATACAGAATCATCTCTTCTTCATCTTTTGAGCTATTCACTAACATTTCAACCGGGAAAACGCGTCTTAAAATATTAAATGGTGCTTTGATAATGTCAGCAGCAAGTGTGATATTAACCTTTGGGTCAGAGTATTTACCGCTTAGAATAAGGTTTGTGCTGATTTGCCCCTCTCTTCCTAATATCAAATAGCCTATGATTGGAATCTTATTGATAAATTTACTAAGATTTTTAATTGTAGAAATGTTTAGATTTACATTCATTTCTTGCGTATCAATATCGATAATACCCTGCCCATTTATATCCATAGAACTGCCAAGTAAAAATACATTTTGTAAGCCGACATAATCGCTATTAATCGCAAAAATCACCTTACCATAATTTACCTGATAACCCTTTGCAGAGATATGCGGGTCTTTAAACATAAAGAGAGATGGCACTGTATCGATTAGGGCGAAAATATTTTGGACTGATTTAAAATCGATTAATGCGGTATTTTGAAGTTCTATTGAAGCATTCAAGATTCCACCGCGATAGATTCCATCAAGGCTAAACGCTCCGCCATTTAGCATTTTTTTACCACCTTTTGCAGAAGCTAGAATAATATTGATAAAATCTCCACTAAAGTTTTTTGCCTTTACATATACATTGTCTTTAATCAGTGAAGCATTTAAAATGCCCTTGCCATATTGTCCATCGACTACGATACGATTATCAATAAAGCGGATATTTACAGAATCAAAAGGTGCGGTATAGCCCAAAAAGCTAAATTGCAAATCCTGCCCGATGATATTAAAATCCGTTGGCTTTATATTCATTTGCTTTCTTAATTTATTCTTAATTGCGATGAATTTTAGCTCTTGTAAAATCGCTGCTTCAGAGTAGGGCAGGGCATCTTTTTGCTTATCTTTAAATAAATCTATGAAGAATGGAATCTTTGAGCGCATTGCTTCATCAATGTCAATGCGATAGCCCTTCATGCGTAACATACTAAGAGAATCTTGACTTTTAAAGTCAATATCATCATTTACAAGCACAACGATAGAGTTATCTTGCAAATGCCCTTTTAGATTCAAATCTGTAACGCGTTCATGCTTGATAGTGTATAAAGGGTGTTTTAGCTTTGTGAGATTGAGTGTAAAATCTATACTTTTAAAACTTTCTTGCTTTGTTTTTGGATAAGGTGTAGTTTGCAAGTTGAAATCCCCATGCGTTATGCCATAGTATTGGGCTAATGGGGAGAATTGCAAGATATTCTCAATTTTTGCGATATTGAGTTGCAAGTTTTTACCACTTTCTAAATGAAGGCTTAAAGCTGGGACATCAAGGACAATTTTATTATTAGTAAAAGATAGATTCAAATGGATATTTGCGTTTTTGATATTTAAGAAGTCTTGGTCTAGCATGAATGTGTCTTTTTCTTTTTCTATGGCTTGTTTTGCTAACTCTGCGAGTTCTTTTGTGCTTAGTTGCTTGAAGGGCTGGGTCTTTTTACTGCGGATTTTTAGGTCATTCCATACAGGATTGTTTTTTAAATCTTTCAATACCTTATCATCTTCTTTTGCTCTCTCTCCATCATCTTTTATGTTTTTCTTAGGTAGGGCTTTAATCACTTCTGGGGAGAGTTCTTTATTTTGTAGTTGTTGCTTTCTTGCATCTTCGAGTAGTTTATGCGAGTTGCTACTTATGTTGTTATTTGGTGTTTGCATGTTTGTTTGCTGTATTGAATACTCATCAAAATATTTTAGAATCTTTTGAGTATTACTATAAGGCATACTTTCTTCAAGATAGATTCCACTATTTTGTGTGATATTATTTTGTATAGAATCTTTAGGGTCTTCTTGTGGGGTAGGGCGATTTATCTTTTTTTGTTTTTTTATGTCGTATAGATTCTTAGTGTATAGGGCAATTTTAGAATCATTGTTATTTGCCTTAAGATTCTCATTATTTGGGCTGGGTAAATGTGTGCTTGGTTTATTTGGTGCTAATTTTAAATCCTGCAAATTATGCGTATTTAATATGGCTTTGTGTATATAGGTGTTTGCTTGTATATTTTGCTTGTTTATATCAAGCAAGACATTGACATTTGCATCTATAAGCCTTTGCCATTTTACCCTTTCGCCATTGATATACACAAGCTTTTGTTGTGGTGTAATATCAAGAGCAATGTTAAGATTATTGGCTTGTAGTGGAATATCATATAATTTTAGGCTTGTATTTTGGGCTTGGATAATGCCTTGCAGTGAGAATAATGGGTGCGTTGGAATCTTTTTATTATGTCGTATTGCAATTTGTAGGTGCATGCTTGTAGTTTCTTTAGTGCTTGATTTAGTCAGGTTTGGGTTATGTAAAAGTTCATTTGTGAGTGTTGTTTGTGGGTTTAACTCTAGAATCTTTTCATAGAGATTCTCATTGGTTGCTATTTGTGTTTGTTTTTCATTTGTATTTGTTTGTGCGGTTTGCTCTGTATTTAATGTTTGCTTAGTTTGCAATGCTTTTGTTACAGCATCTTCTGTGGTATTTATCGCACTATCTAATGTTTTTTTAGTGTTTTTTGATTCTGTTTTGGTTTTTGTTTGCTTTGATTTTTTTGTATTTTGTGCGAGGGATTGCTGCATAATGGGTAGCACAACACCATAATGCTCTAAAAGCTTTGCAAGATTAGAATCAAATCGCACATTTTTTCCATGCAATTCAATAATCACATCACTATGAGGCATATTTGCTATAAGCACTTCTGATTGAGCTAGATTCATACCTGCAAATGTAGCATTTATTGGCGTAATCTTTAAATCAGTATCCTTAAAAGTTATTACCGCTTGTTCTGCAAGGATTGGCTTTACCCCTTTTGCTAGAGTAACTTCTGGCTTTTCTACAATGATTTCTGCTTGTGTGTTATGTAGTAAAGTATTGCCTATATCATCTAGGTTAATACGCATAGCTAGATTACTTAAATGCAATCTTTCGTATTTAATGTTATTAAATAGCCAGTCTTGCAAGGTTTTCTTTAGCTTTGGATTTTGTATATTATCTATAAAGGGTTTTATAATGGCTAGATTATTGAGTGGGCTGCTTTTTGCATTTACATTGATTTCATTAAAATTTGTGTCGCCTGAAAGCATGATTTTTTTATTATCATCATCTTTTATTGCTTCTAGGTTAAAGGATAATTGCTTCTTTGGCACAGAAAAATTAAGATTCCCTTCAAAATGCAGGGGTAGTGTCTTTAGCTGAAACTTATTAATGTCTAAATGTATATTATTGTGATTATTATTGATAGCGAAATCTGCGTCAAATAAAGCACCTTGTATGCGATAGTTTGTATCTGTGTAGTCAATACTCCATTTGTGATTATTTGGCAATACAAGCTCTTTTATGTTTAGTCTTTCAAAATAGCTTAGTATATAAAGTGTCCTTTGCGTGTATTGTATTGTATTTTGCAGGATCTCATTAAATGGCTTTGTTTCTTGTGTATTTTCTTTACTTTCGTTGTTGCTAAGCGTGCTTAAATCAATGGAATCTATTTCTAGTATTAACTTATTTTGTAGCTGTAAAAAAGCATTGCGTATAGCTATATTGCCAAACTTTAGGTTTTGAAACGAGATTCCATTTGCTAGAATCTTATAGCCTATAATCGTAACGCTAAGAATCACTACAAAAAATATAATAAGTCTTAATAGTGGATTACCTTTTTTCTTTGTTTTCTTCTTGTGCTTTTTAGTATCCTTTTTTTCTGCGGTGTCATGTGGAGTGTCATCTAGTGTATATATTGCAGGTTTTGTGCTAGATTCTTTTTTACTTGGAATATTGTTTGCAATGTTTAGATTATTGCAATCTTGTGTTTGTATAGAATCTTTGTCGTTAGAGTGTGCTATATTTTCATTACTACTAGGCTGCTTTAATGAAGGTCTTGTTTGTTTTAGTGTATGATTGTTACTTGAAAAATCTATATAAGGTGTGTGTATGTGGTTTAAGTGCATTGTATCTTGTGTGTTTAATCTCTGTTGCAAAGCAAGGCTCATTTCTTGCAAGTTTAAATCATTTTCAAGCGATTTATGTGCGTTTAGATTCTCTTCTAGGAATAGGGCTTTTGCTTTGGAATCTAAATCATTAGAATCCAAACTAACAAAATCTAGTATGGTAGAATCCGATATACTAGAATCTAAATCACGAGTTTCTAAGCTCTTATACTCTTTATCTAAACGCAATGTGTTTTCACTTGATAGGGAAACATTAGATTCTAAATCTCTTTCTTTAGAATCTAAGCCTATGCTTTCATCATCGCCATTTACCTTATTGACTTGGAGTAGTGGAGCAGTAGCTACACCCCCATCATCGAATACTTTAGAATCTTCTAACTCTAATTCATTTGTTTTTTGGCTTGCTTCTAAATTACAAGCTAAGTTTTCATTATTTTCTTTATCTGGCATTATCAATATACTCTTTGAATTGTGTTTAATATTGTTGCTTGGTATATGTTTTTATCTTTCAATCCCTTTGCATTCAGAGAAAATCATTTTTATCCCAAAGGGTTCAACAAAGGGAATTATAACACATTTGCAGACTAAAGGTTATAATGTAAGCTTGATTGATGCGTATTTTTTACGACTTATTGGCAGACCACAAAGCGGCTGGATAGAATTACCACAAACGACTTTAAGCAAAGGGAAATTTCTAAACGCCCTTGCTACTTCAAAAGCCCCTATGAAAAATGTTACTTTAATACCGGGTGAGACAAACTACTTTTTTTTAAGGCAAATCGCAAAGACTTTTGACTTTAATATCAATGAGTTAGAATCTCTTTATAATAAATATGCCCCTTATAGCGATGGAGTAATACTAGCAAATACCTATAGTCTGCCCTATCATGCTGACCCAGACTTTATTATACAAACCTTAATCAATCAATCACTTGAAAAGCATAAAAGCCTAGCAAATGAGCTTGTAGGCTATTATAATCAAAAGCAATGGTTTCAAATCGTAGCAAAAGCGTCCATCATACAAAAGGAAGCAGCAAATGTTGCTGAAATGCCAATTGTCTCAAGCGTTATAGATAATCGTATTGCAAAAAATATGCCCTTGCAAATGGATGGCTCTCTCAACTATGGCAAATACTCTCATACTCGCATTACACCAGATAGGATACGCAATGATTTAAGTGAGTTTAATACCTACAAATATAGCGGGATACCACATACACCAAGCGGTAGTGTAAGCATTGATGCAATTAAAGCGGCAATAAATCCAGCAAAGACAGATTATCTCTATTTTATGCGTAATAAAAACGGCACACACGACTTTAGCGCAACCTATGGAGAACATCTCAAAAATATAAAAAAGGTAAAGAAATTAACACTTTGAGTAAATTTTGTGATTTTTTATCACATTTTAACTTTTTTTAAGTGAATTTGTAAGAAAATTTGCTAACCAAAGCGAAACGCAACAAGCCTAGCACTACACAAAACACTTTGATGTGCTATCCTGTGTTTCACTTTGTAATTCCTTCGTGAAAAATAGGAGCATAACATGAATATACATGAGTATCAAGGAAAACAGGTTTTAAGAAAATATGGTGTAGCAACACCACGCGGTAGAGTGGCTAATAATGGCTATGAAGCAAAGGCTATTGCTAACGAGCTAGGCGGTGGCGTATGGGTTGTGAAAGCACAAATACACGCAGGCGGACGCGGTAAGGCAGGTGGTGTAAAACTTGCAAAAAGTTTAGATGAAGTGGCAACGCTTACAGATTCTATGCTTGGTATGACTTTGGTAACACACCAAACAGGACCATCAGGTAAAAAAGTAGGGCGTGTATATATTGAAGAGGGCTTAGATATTAAGAAAGAATTTTATATTGCTGTTGTGCTTGATAGAGGGCTTGAAATGCCAATTTTCATTGCTTCCACAGAAGGTGGCATGGAGATTGAGGAAGTTGCAGAGAGAAGTCCAGAAAAGATTATTAAAGTAGCAGTTGATCCTACTATAGGTTTTAGATCTTTTCATGCACTTGAATTAGCACTTGGCTTAGGACTTACAAAAGAGCAACAAAAGCCATTTAGTAAGTTTGCAAAAGCACTTTATGAAGTATTTATTAATGAAGATGCAGAGCAAGTTGAAATTAACCCTATGATTCTCACAGGTGATGGTAGCTTTTTAGCACTTGATGCAAAACTTGGATTTGATAATAACGCATTGTATCGACATAGTGATATTGTAGCTATGCGAGATTTCACAGAAGAAGAGCCTAGTGAAATCGAAGCAAGTGAGAGCAATCTTAGCTATGTAAAACTAGAGGGCAATGTAGGCTGTATGGTAAATGGAGCTGGACTTGCAATGGCTACTATGGATATTATTAAGTACGAGGGTGGACAACCTGCAAACTTCCTTGATGTAGGCGGCGGTGCAAATCCTACAACGGTTGCAAAAGGCTTTGAGATTATCCTAAAAGACAAGAATGTAAAAGCTATTTTTGTGAATATTTTTGGTGGTATCGTGCAATGTGATAGAGTTGCAAATGGAATCATTGAGGCTACAAAGCTTACAAGTGTGGAAGTGCCTGTTGTTGTGCGACTTGATGGCACAAATGCAGAAAAGGCGAAAGAGATTCTAAAAGGTGCTGGTATTAAGAATCTAATCGCAGCAGAGAACTTGAAAGATGGCGCACAAAAAGTAGTTGCAGCAGCAAAGTAAGCAAAAGTTAAAATCATATAAGGATAGAAAGATGAGTATTCTCGTAAATAAAAACACAAAGGTAATCGTTCAAGGTTTTACAGGAAAGGAAGGGAGCTTCCATAGTGAGCAGTGCATGGCGTATGGCACGCAGATTGTAGGCGGTGTTACACCAAATAAGGGTGGCAGTGAGCATTTAGGCAAACCTGTATTTAACACTGTTAAAGAAGCCGTAGCAAAGACTGGGGCTACTGTGAGTATGATATTTGTGCCACCAGCATTTGTTGCTGATGCGATTATTGAGGCAGCAGCAGGGGGCATTAAACTCGCAGTTGTAATTACAGAAGGTGCGCCTACAAAAGATATTATGTTTGCAAAAATGTATGCGAAGAAGCAAGGCATGGATATGATAGGACCAAATTGTCCGGGCATTATCACAAGCGATGAGTGTAAAATCGGTATTATGCCGGGCTATATTTTCAAAAAATCTAGCACGAATATTGGGCTTATCTCAAAAAGTGGGACGCTAACTTATGAGAGTGCTAATCAGCTTGTAACACAAGGTTTAGGAATCTCAACTGCAGTAGGTATTGGTGGCGACCCTATCATTGGTTTAAGCTATAAGCAAATATTACCTATGTTTGAAGCAGACCCAGAAACAAAAGCAATTGTTATGGTAGGTGAGATTGGCGGAAGCTTAGAAATTGATGCTGCAGCTTTAATTAAAGAGCAGATTAAAAAGCCGGTAGTAGCATTTATCTCTGGGGCTACAGCTCCAAAAGGCAAGAGAATGGGACATGCAGGTGCGATTGTAAGCGGTGGTAAAGGCACAGCCGCAGAGAAGCAAGAGGCATTGCGTGCAGCAGGTGTTATGGTAGCAGAAAGCCCAGCAGTTATTGGCGAAACAATGAAAAAGCTTTTAGCTGATAAAGGTATCAAATAGTAAGATTATATATTGCTATGTTTTTATGCTGCAAACAAAATAGTTTGTAGCTATCAATATGCTATATGATTTTATAGATTAGCACAATTTTAATTTTAGATTCTATATACAATCCATAGATATAGAATCTAGTCAAAGTTTTAAACTAACCCAAAAGTTCAAAATATCAATAAGGAGAACTAAATATGTCAGATGTTTTAATGCCTGAAAACACGCCTGTGTGGGTCAATGAAAAACGCTGCAAAGCTTGTGATATTTGCGTATCGCGATGTCCTGCCGGTGTATTAGCCATGCAGCTTGATGCACATAAAGTGTTAGGCAAGATTGTAAAAGTTATGTATCCACAAAGCTGTATTGGTTGCATGGAGTGTGAGTTGCATTGTCCAGATTTTGCTATCACTGTTGCCGATAGGAAACAATTTAAATTTGCAAAAACAGATAAGGCTGCACAAGAGAGAGCAGAAAAAATAAAAGCAAATAGATTTATGGCGATTGAGGAGGGTGCAAATAATGCGTGAAGTAATTACAGGTGGAAATGAGCTTGTTGCAATGGGTGCAATTGATGCAGGTTGTAAGTTCTATGGTGGATATCCTATTACACCTAGCTCTGATGTTATGCACGAAATGGCACATTTACTGCCCCATCATGGTGGTAATTTTATCCAAATGGAAGATGAGATTAGTGGTATATCGGTAGCACTTGGTGCGTCTATGAGTGGTGTAAAAGCTATGACTGGAAGCTCTGGTCCGGGCATTTCTCTTAAAGCTGAGCAAATCGGTTTAGGTTATATGGCAGAGATTCCACTCGTTATTGTAAATGTTATGAGACTTGGTCCATCTACTGGTATGCCAACAAGGGTAGGGCAGGGCGATGTAGCCTTTGCAAAGCACCCAACACATGGCGATTATAAATCCATTGCATTGGCTCCCGGGACACTAGAGGAAGCCTATACGCAAAGTGTGCGTGCTTTTAATCTTGCAGAAGAGTTTATGCAGCCTGTATTCTTACTACTTGATGAGACTTTAGGACATATGTATGGTAAAACACAGATTCCAACATTAGAAGAAGTGCAAAAAAACAATAAGGTACGAAAGCAGTTTAATGGCGATCCAAAAGATTATAAACCCTATGGTGTAGGACCAGATGAACCTGCGGTGCTAAATCCTTTCTTTAAAGGCTATCGCTATCATATCACAGGTTTGCATCATGGTGCGATTGGATTCCCAACAGAGAATGCAGCTGAAGGACAAGCCCTTATTGATAGATTATTCAACAAAGTAGAAAGCAGGGCAGACTATCTAAGTAATAATGAAGAGCTTTATCTAGAAGATGCAGATATTGCGATCATATCTTATGGTAGTGCTACTTTAGGTATTAAAGAAGCCTTGCATGAATTGCGTCAGACTAATGAGATTAAAGCTGGTTTATTCCGCCCTATCACAATCTGGCCTAGCCCGGAAAAAGAGCTTAAGAAAATAGGCGAGAGATTCAAAAAGATTCTCATGGTAGAGTTAAATAAAGGGCAATATAGAGAGGAAGTCGAACGCATACTTGGGCGAAGAGTAGAGTTTATGGGTCGTGCAAATGGACGAACTATTGCACCAAATGAAGTGATTGAAAAATTGCGTTCTATGAAGTAGATTAGCGATAAAGGAAGAAATATGGCTTTTAATTATGATGAATATTTACGCGTAGAAAAAATGCCGACACTTTGGTGTTGGGGCTGTGGCGATGGTGTGATTTTGAAAAGTATTATACGCGCTATTGATGCAGTGGGTTGGAATATGGACGATGTGTGTTTAGTGAGTGGGATTGGCTGTAGTGGTCGTATGAGTTCTTATGTGAATTGCAACACAGTACATACAACACATGGTAGAACTCTAGCTTATGCAACGGGTATAAAGCTTGCAAATCCAGATAAGCATGTAATCGTAGTAAGCGGTGATGGCGATAGCTTAGCAATCGGTGGGAATCACACTATACACGCATGCCGCAGAAATATTGATATTAATCATATTATTGTGAATAACTTTATCTATGGCTTGACAAACTCACAGACTTCGCCGACAACGCCAAAAGGCTTTTGGACTGTTACAGCACCCGGAGGCAACATTGATAATCAATTTGATATTTGCGAGTTGGGTGCGGCAGCAGGGGCGACTTTTGTAGCAAGAGAGAGTATTTTAGACCCTAAAAAGCTTGAAAAAGTGCTAATTGAGGGCTTTAAACACAAAGGCTTTAGTCTCTTTGATATTAACTCAAACTGCCATGTGAACCTTGGTAGAAAAAATAAAATGATAGAGGCTACTGATATGCTTAAATGGCTTGATTCTAGAATCTTGCCAAAACGCAAATATGATGAGTTAAGCGAAGAGGAAAAGAAAGGGAAATTCCCAACAGGCATTTTAAAGCATGATACAGAAACAGAAGAGTATTGTGAAGCTTATGCTGCATATAAAGCAAAAGTAACCGCTAAAAAAGGAGGACATTAATGGAACATCAATTACGATTTACAGGCGTTGGTGGGCAGGGTGTCCTTTTAGCAGGTGAGATTCTAGCGGAAGCTAAGATTAGAGGCGGTGGCTATGGTGTTAAAGCTTCCACTTATACAAGCCAAGTGAGAGGCGGTCCTACAAAGGTTGATATTTTGCTAGATAAGGAGGAGATTCTCTATCCTTATGCAATGGATGGCAATATCGATTTTATGCTATCTGTTGCGCAGATGAGTTATGATATTTATAAGTCTGGTATAAAAGAGCAGGGCATTGTCGTATTGGAGCCAAATCTTGTAAAGCCCACTGATGAAGATAGAAAAAGATTTAGAATCTATGAGATTCCAATCATTACAATCGCAAAAGAAGAAGTAGGCAATGTAGTAACACAAAGTGTTGTAGCACTAGCTGCAACCGTTACTTTTACAAATTGTGTCCCAGAAGACTTAGTAATTGAAACCATGCTTAGCAAAGTGCCTACAAAAGTCGCAGATGTCAATAAAAAGGCTTATGAACTCGGCAAAAAATATGCGCTTGAATGTTTAAATAAGTAATAAGGACAAATTAGCTGCTATTCATCATGGAATCTTTTTGTTTTTAAGGTTTTAGAATAAAGGGCTTAGAAACCGAGATTCTATATCGCACAGAAACTGAAATTCCTTTGTTACTTCACTTGCAACACAACGCTTTTATGTTAAGTTTTTAAAAATTTTAAGGCAGTATTTTACAGCCTTTCCATAGGCTAGATACTCTAGGAATAAAGCAGATAGGGATCATTATCACAATAGGGCAGACTACAAAGCAATTGATCTTTTTTTACAATGATGAGAAATGAATGAAAGGGCGACCCCCATTTTTTGGCAATCTATGAATAAGACAATCTTATCTCAGATTCTAGGATATATAGGGGATTGCTCTGTTATATTTCATGTTATCTACACAACATTGAGACCCCATATCAACAGACTAGAAACATAAATTTCTTAAAGCCATACCCTTAGAGTATTACAAGTAAAGCATACAGAATCCCCACAAGCATTCTTAATTGACAAACAGATAGAAAACCATGTAATTTCATTTTATAGATGCAATATCGCACTTATTTGCAAATTTCATGTGAGACATAAAACACAAAAATAAATATGCATACAATAAGATTCTTTATCCAATATGACCCAAATCAGCTATTTTATATAAATTCGCATTCGCCCATTGTTTAGCACATAGCCTTTTCTATTTTTTAGTTTTGTTACTACATAGATTCCATCAAGGTTGCGTATCAATGTATTTTGAAAGTTTGCTACTTCTTTTGGGCTGCATGGCTTTCTTGTGCTTGCTGCTCCAGAAATAACGATTTTTGTGCTATCTTGCCAAAAAAACTTTGCTGTGTAGTCATTACACCCAGCCTTTCCATATAACATATCTTGCGATCTATCAAGATTAAAAGTTGCTTTTAAAGCAATATTCGCAAGTGTTGTAGCAGGTGTGCTTTCATCATCATTTTCATCGTCTTGATTTCTTTGTCGCAATTGCTCAAAACTTGCATTTAAATCATCAATCCTACTTGATCGCCTTTGCGTAGTAGAATCGTAGGTGTTTGTAAAATGTGCATTTGGATTGCTTTGTATTTGTTCTCTTGCTTGATAGGCAAGCTCTTGCGGACTTAGGACAACCTTATTATCAATTTCAAGCTTTACAATCTGATAATTACTCCCTTCAAAAATGCCCTTCATTCCAAATAAAAAGCAACCACTAACGCTACACACAATGAATAATAGAGTAAAAAAATATATCGTTTTTATAATTTTTTGCATAGAATCCCTTATTATCGTTTAAAGCCCATTTTTTTAGAATCACCAAAAGCACTATTTTGCTCTTTTTCTACCTCTGCTATAAAATCATCTAAACTAAATGTCAAATCTTTTCTTGTTGCGACTTTATAGCAAGTATTTGAAGTGATAATTTTTATCTGCCCACCACTAAGATTAAATTTGCTTAATTCCTTTGCAATATGCTCTTTTTTATCCTTAAAATCCGCATGTTTTGGGAAATGTAAGAACCAAATTTTTTCACGCATTGCAATATCTGGCATATTAAAACAAATTTTATAATGAAATCTTCTTGAAAATGCAGAATCAAGACTATCAACAAGATTTGTAGTAGCAATCAAGATTCCACAAAATTTCTCAATTTGCTCTAAAAATATATTTTGCATTTGATGATACATGCGACTCGTGCTGCCTGCTATATCATTGCGTGATCCTAGCAACTGATCTGCTTCATCAAGCAATAAAATAGGCTTTTCTTTTGTTGTCATGGTTATAGCGTGATATTCATCAAAGATTCTACGCACATTTTTTTCACTCTCACCAACATACATTGATAACACTTTTGAGCAATCAAGATAGAGAATCTTTTGTCCCAAATCCTTAGCAAGTCCATACGCACTAGAAGTTTTCCCCGTGCCACTAGCCCCATATAATAGGATTTTAGAATCTATATCAGCATGTTCTTTAATATCCCATTTATGCAAGAGTTTATGCACTTTAGGATTTAAATGTTGCAATAAAGTATCAAAATACTCTCTTACACTATCCTGTAAGATTACAGAATCTAAGCCCTTTTTTGGCGTGATAATGTCAAATATCTCACTCTTTGCGACCTCATCTTCAAGGTTTGCATTTTGACTAGATTTATCACACATAAGATTATTAAAAATATGCTGTGGTATGCAAAACTCTTGCTCCATAAATGAAAAATCCCCAAAAGATTCAAAACAAGTGACAATGCCACTTTTAAGTAGCTTTGCATTGCTTGCAAGTAAGTTTTGCAAAATGATCTTTTCTTCTTCATTTTTGCCAAGTGAGACAATCTCTTTTAACGATAGCCCAAATTCACCATTATATTGAGCTTGTGTGAGAGAGATAAAAATCAGCTTTTCATGGTAATTTAAATGATGCTTTTTAAAGTATTGCTGTATTTTTATTTTCTTTGTATTTTTTGTTGCATTCGTGTTAATGATATTTGCTAATGTGTTATTGATGTAGTTATCACAAGATTGTGATAAGTTTGTATTAAGCACAGATTGAATCTTATTGTATTGACGCATGAGTTGCAGTCTCTTCCACTCATCTTGCAAATATTCAAGTGAGTTATTATAAATAGTATCTTTAATATCGCTATTAAACAAACGACCATGCTCTAAAAGCTTTAAAAGATTAGGGCTGACACTAATGACTGCATTACGCAGCTCTAGCACACTCTCACATCTTTCTTGTGAGAATCTATCCTGTGTGGCTAACCAACCAAGCTTTATTAAATGTGAAAACTCTTTCAAATACGGCAATATCTCAAAGCCTTTTGCATAATATTTCTGCTCTAAAAATGTTTGAATGTCAATCTCATTTTCCCCACTCATATATGAAACCACAACTTCACGCAGGATTGAAGCCTCATGCTTAGAGCAATTAAGCAGTGGAAAAACTAAGCTTTTTTCTATGGAATCTACAGAACAAAAATCAATCAAAAATCGCACAAACAACCTTTTTCTATCTCATCGCTATTTTTTCGCTTAGATTCTATCATGTTTATATCTAAAATAACTAATGCGAGATTATTTTGTAAGTCATAATGCTAAATATGCATACCTTAAGAGTATCACAATTAAAAATTGTTTAAAAATATTATTACTCAAAACTTTTGCCAACTCACAATATTAATGTTTCTAAAATATACATTACTAAATCACTATATTTACATTTTGATATTTTTCTACATTTTCTCGTTATGTTATTGCCTTTTCAGCATTTTTTTTGTAAAGTCAAAAAAGCTATGAAACATAAGCTAATCTCACTTTAAAGGATTTATATGAAAAATCAAGGAAGCAAATTCTTTAGCTGTCATTCAGGTAGCATTGTGGTAGCAGGTAGTCTGTTAGCGGCAAGTAGCTTTACTAGCCTAGAGGCAGCAAAGTTATCTGATGTGATTAATAACGCAAGTATTGATGGTTTTGCGTTTGGTCGTGTGCATGCTGTTGATGGAAGAGATGGGGAGGGTGTTAGGTATCAGTTTCGCTTTAAGCCTACGATTACTTCAGGGGCTATTTATGGTGTGAGTGCGTCTGCTGGTCTCTTTTTCTCAAAAGGTTCTAGCACTCCCGATAGCAACACGGCGGATAATGATATAGGTGGCTCTAGGGGGCAAACCATAGATTCTCTTGTGGATAGATTTAATACTGGAGATTTCTATGTTACCCTTGATGGTAAAGAAACGCTAAATACAAAAACGATTGTAAGACTAGGGCAAAGAAGTCCGGGGACGCCTTTTAATGATAATAATTTAGATAGAGCACTCGGCGTTTTTGCGGAAAATAACGATTTGAGTGCTATGAATTTTGGTTTTCAATGGTGGGATAGCTGGATGGGTGATGATATTTATATATCTTTACAGGGCATTGATGCTAAGGGGGCTGGTATCGGCAACAATATGTTTATGGCGTATATAAAGAGTGGTGCTGATTTTACAAAAGAGACAGGATTATCCTATAATCTTTGGTATGGTGGGATTCATCGATGGGTAAATGCTATGGTGTTTGGCGATATTGCTTATACTGCAAATTTTGGAAATCAAAGCCTAACTTTTACAGGGCAGGTGTCATATACTTCAATGGCTGATAGACCATATATGTATGGTGGATCAAAAAGTCTTATAGGGCTATTTGGTGGAAACAGTGTATCTAATAATCAGGATTGGTATGCCAAAAATCGTGGTATGTATAATATCCGCGTTGATTATAAATATAACTTTACTCAAGCAAACACTGAAGAAGATGAGGCAGAAAAAGTTGTAGGCTTCTTTGGTGCATCAGCAGGTCTTGCTGGTAGCTTTGGCGATGGCTTTGGCACACTTATTGATAATACAGGTGGATTAAAGCTCGGCGGACATTTGTGGAATAGCTACTCTGGGGCTGAGGCAAATGGCTTTGGAATCTTAGGCGTAGGTGGCTTTAAAAACTCTTCTATCATTGTGCCTTACCTAAAAGCTGAAATCGGCTATAAAAGATTCGGTGCAGCCCTTGATGTAGCTTATGTTGATGCCTCGCATTTCTTTTATTTAAAGAAAGGTTCTACAACTGGCACAAATCTCAACAATGTTTCAGATAACTTATATAATGCCAGCAATCATATCAAAGCTGCGAGCTTCCTTGATGTTGCATTGAGTGCTACCTATAAATTTACAGATAGTATCAATATGCTTGCAGCCTATGGTTATGCGTTTGGGGATCCGCAATTTGGACGATTTAGATTCCAAGTGAATTATGTGTTTTAATACATAGCTAAAAATTATAAAGTATAAGCGATTTATTGCAATTTTGTTTGTTTTATACGCAAGGTTACTTGTGTATAAAATCTTGCAAAAGTTACTTTGTGATACTAAGATAAAACTTCATCTCCACTTTAACTAAAATTTACTTTGCTGTATTTCATTTACTTTTGTAACTCTTATTTGCTTAGAACAAACGCAACATTTGTCAATCTAAATAGAATCTAAATGTGAATACGATACTCTATTATTACAAAATATCTAACACAGAAACTAAAAAAGATTTTATTGCATAGCTTTTCTTGCAGGATTTGGTTTATATATAATATGAGTTTTTGATACTATCTCATGCAGTGTCTTTTTATCCTTACGCATAAAAGCAAATATCCATAAAAAGAAACAAAGCTCAATTAGCCATACAACAATAAATACAAATGCCTGCCATGCCTTTGGCGGCTTTTCTGTCTCATTTTCTACACCAGAATCTTTATCACTCACACTAGAATCAGAACACAGCATAACCTCTGCATAGCGAAAACCGGGAGTTTGCCCCTTTATCACAAAGAACAAAAAGAGTAAAAAGCAATATAATCCCTCACATAAAAAAATTGCGATTTGATTCTGTAAAAAATCCTCTTTGCCTTGCAAAAATATATATGTGGTAATGTAGAGTATAGGCATATTGAGTAAAAACATATCAGTAATAAAGGCTTTGAGACGAGCGGATAAAAAGTTGTATTTTGAAGTTTTGTTGTGAATATTGTGTAATTTTGTAGCATTTATCTTATTTTTTTCACGCGATTGACTTCCATCAAGGAATTTATTTGTATGCTTTTTTCTTGCTTTTTTCATTATATAAATCTTTAGTTAAGAATCTTTTAAGTCCGCATTATCTTGCATAGGCGTGTCATTACGCATAGCCTGTGCGACTTTCAATGCCTTGATAAAATCACCCTTTGCATTCAGCTTTCTTATATCATCTGCAAAGCTTGCATAAGTCGTATCGCCAAGTGAGATTGCAAACCATGTTGGATTCCATGTATAATGCTCTAAAAATGTCCTATAATGTTTAGGTGAACCAAAGATAAATATGCTTTCATCATCAAACATACATTTTGTTATATTAGTATTTTCATAACTTTCATAAACATTTATTGTAGTTATTTTACATTGATTTTCTAATAGACTAGCCATATCGTTTGCTTTATCTTTGCCGCATAAATAAAGGATATGCTTATCTTTCACATAGCTTGAAGCCAGGTTTGCAAGGGTTATACCATCACAGGATTTTTCCGGGCAAAATAGCACATTACCTCCAGCTTTAATCCATGCTTCTTTCGTGCGTTTGCCAATCACAATCGCACTTTTTTCTAAAAACAAAGCCGCATATTCATGTTGAGCTATCGCCTTGATCGCATTTTTTGAAGTCAGCAAAATATAGTCAATAGATTCTAAATCTTTCTTGGTTATGCTAAAAGGTAAGATTCTAACATTTAGAAGGTTTAATATAGACACATTGTTTAATAGCCTTTTATCTATGTCTGGTATCTCTGTATCAGTTTTAAGAATATAAATCATCTCTATCCTAAGTTATGCAATTTTCTTAAATATCGGAGATATTTTGTAATGTTGCAATAAATTCTCATCATATATTGATAAAAATGGAGAGAATTTATGCATTCTTAAAAGCCATTTGTTAGCAAACCATTCCCTACAATATAAGGCTGCATAGCATGTTTAAAGTTTAGAATCCTTTGTGTGAAGTCCGTAGTATCAAATGTATCTAAATGTATAATATTAATGCCTGTATATTCATAAATAAACTTATCAACATTCAAGTCAATAACACCATTCATAACAAGGCAGAGAATCTCTATATCACGCTGTTTCAAGGCATTAATGCTTAATATAATATGATTTATTGCCCCAAGATAATATTTACCAACTAAAATCGTTGGTCGCTTGTGATTTTGCATATAATCTAACATACAACTATACTCATCAAGTGGGGAAAATAAGCCACCTGCAAGCTCAATTACCACATTATCCCTTGTTGGTAATGCAATATCTAAGCCCTTATATTGCACATTCTCATGCAATTTAGCAATATGCGGTGAAGCCGGTGTTTTAAGACAAACACCCTCACCCAAAATTTCTGTATTCGGGCTAAAACGCTGCACGACTTCACAATCTCTTGGTATGCCCGCTTGTATAAGCTTAAAATATGCGTAGTTAAAACTCGCACAAAAAGCAGCACTCACATGTGTTTTACCAGCATCAGTATGTATCCCACTTATATAAATTTGCATACCATCCCTTTAACTTTGAAGTATTCTCACATGGGAGTGTAGCAAATATTCTCTAAAACATATAAACAGATTGCTATGTCTAGACATAAATGTAAAAAAATTTAGGTTTAGGGTAGATTGCGATTGTTGAGCATGCACCACATTAACGCAAAAAAAAACTTTATTCCAATTTAGATTGCGGTTGCAGCACATCATATTGCTGTCTTACACACCCCACATAAATTTTGGCATGGCAAACATTTGCACCTTTGCTGCTATGCTATCTGTAAGTTTATCAAGCAATACTTCCATTTTATCTTTTTTTAGCCATACGATTTCTTCTACCCCACTTAGATTCTGTAATATTTTTTCTACTTCACTCATGCTATTTACACCATCTATTAAGCCAAGTTTTAAGGCATTATTTGCACTAAAGATCTTGCCTTCAGCAAAATCTAGATGATTTTTAGTCTTTAGTCTTTCACCCCTTGCGGCGATCACATCACTATAAAACATTTGATATTGCTCTTGTGTGAGATTGTTTATAAACTCTTTTTCTGTGCTTTTCCATTTACGCGTGATTGAGCCTATCTCTTTATATTCACCAGCACTCACACCTTGCATTTTTATGCCTATTTTATCCATCACTTCTTCAAAGTTTGGCGCACTAAAGATTACACCGATAGACCCCACTAATGCACCACGATTTGCATAAATGCTATGTGCATACATTCCCGCATAATAGCTACCACTTGCCATAAGCGATTGCGTATAAGCAACAACGGGAATTTTTTCATTCAGTTCTTTTATCATATCTGCTATTTCAATACTCGCCCCAACAGCCCCACCCGGTGAATCTATAAGCAGTAAAACCCCTTTAATATCATCATTTTTCTTAATAGATTCTATTTGTGCGGCAAAGCTTTCACTCTCATAAATAGGGAAGTTTAGATAAAGTTTTGCTAGATTTGGTTTAGATTCTATCTCGTCATCACTTGCAAGGGCGGCTAAAAAAAGCACAATAAGAAGCAATACCACAACCTTAAAATAAGTATTAATAAAATCAAAGATACCCTTAATGCCCTTCCATAGCACATGAAATATTTGCATAATAATCCTTTGTATAAATATAGGGCTAGTATTATACTCTATTTTCAATAATGGCTTTGTTGGGTGCTACTTGAAGTATTTGTGTATAATTGCAAAAAGTAGATATGCAAGGAATAGTATGCAGGTTTATACAAATCTTAGTAAGATGTATCGCGTATGGATAAGCCTTTTTATCGGCGTGATTGTAGGGAGTATTGGGAGTGTTGTAAGGATTGGCTGGGAGGTGCTATTCCCCCTGTCTTTACAAATGCCCTTAGATTCTAATGCAGAGTATATATTGCAGTTATTATGTATTGATTTAAATCTACTTAGTTTGAAATATGTGTTTAGTGATGGCTACGAATGGAGTGTGGTTTATCTTTTATGGCAGTTTTTATTTTCGATTTTTTTTAGCTTGTTTTATATTTTATTTGCGGAATTTTGGCAAAAGCTAAAATTTGCACATGGAATCTTTTATGGCATTATGTTGTGGCTATGTGTGTATGTTTTATTTCTACCTTTGTGCGGATTTGTAAAAATAGATTCTATGTTTAGCTATTATGTATGTAGCTTTATAGAATCTTTATTGTGGATATGGATTATCGAGCTTACAAGAAGGGATTTGCGTAATAGAATCACACATGAAAGAGATCCATTCTAGT
>NZ_FZMS01000033.1 GCF_900198365.1 Helicobacter bilis
TAAAGAAAATGGGAATCTAAAAGAAGAAATACCATATAAAAATGGTAAAACACATGGCGATGTAAAATACCACACAGAAAATGGAAAACTACTAGCCTTAGTTAAAGCCGAGAATAAGTTTATAAGTGGCAAATGCTTTGATGATAAAGTCTTAACAGACAAAGAAATAGGCGAGATTAATATTAACGACATTGAAAAAGCAATTATCTATTTAAAAGAAATATGCTATAAATAATGTATAATTTTAGCCTTGTATGTATCAAATAGAATCTAAGCTATAAAAGGAAAAATATGGTATCAGTGGTGATTTTAGCAGCTGGGTTTGGCACACGAATGAAGTCAAATACACCAAAGGTTTTGCATAAGCTATGCGGTAAAAGCATGATTGAATATGTGATTGATACCGCATTAGAGATAAGCTCTGATGTGCATGTCGTGCTATACAATCAAAAAGAGAGAATACAAGCGTTTTTACAGGAAAAATACGCATGGCATATCGCTGATAAGATTACTTTTCACACGCAGTTGCATGATAAGTATCCGGGCACTGGCGGGGCTTTGATGAAAGAAAATAAGCAATTAATCGATATAAAAGGTGAAAAGGTGCTAATCCTTAGCGGTGATACGCCTCTAATCTCAAGCAGTGATTTAGAAATGCTAGTAAATGGGGCTGGTTCTATAAATCTTTGTGCGTTTGAAACAAAAAATCCTTATGGCTATGGCAGGATTATCAAAAAAGACAAGGATTTAAAACAAGCATTTGCCATAAAGGGCATTATCGAAGAGAAAGATTGCAGTTTAGACCAAAAAGAGATTAATATCGTAAATGCTGGGATTTACTGCTTTACTAAAGAGATTTTACAAGAGTATGTATCAAAGCTAGATTCTAATAACGCACAAAATGAATACTATCTCACGCAGGTTATAGAACTCGCAAATAAAGATTCTAAAGACATTTTTACCTTTATATGTTGTGAAAAAAATATGCTTGGGATAAATACAAAACTTCACCTTTCACAAGCAGAGCAGATACTTTTAACAAGGCTAAGAGAAAAGGCAATGGAAAAAGGTGTTATCATGCAGATACCAGAGAGCATTTATATAGAATCTAGTGTGTGCTTTGAAGGGGAATGTGTGCTTGAAAATGGCGTAAGGATAACAGGTAAAAGCTATATCAAAGATAGCCATATAAAAGCTCATAGCGTAGTGGAAGAAAGCGAGATTATAGAAAGTGATATAGGACCGCACGCACACATACGACCAAACTCACATATAAAAGATTCTCATATTGGCAACTTTGTTGAATGTAAAAATGCGAGTTTAGATGGAGTGAAAGCGGGGCATTTAAGCTATCTTGGCGATTGCGTGATAGGAGATGGGAGCAATATTGGGGCAGGTGTGATTACCTGCAATTATGATGGCAAGAAAAAGCATAAAACACATATTGGCAAAAATGTCTTTGTAGGTAGTGATTGCCAACTTGTCGCACCGGTAAATATCGCCGATAATGTGCTGATTGGTGCAGGTAGCACGATAACTAGGGATATAGAAGAGGGCAGCCTCTCTCTATCTAGGGCTAAACAGGTAAATTATGCGAATGGATTCTATAGATTTTTCAAGCCAGAAGATGAGTAAGGATACTCGTGCAAACACAAGATAGCATTAATGAAAAGCAACTGCAAATCACCTACTATAAAAACATGGAGTTTTTTAAATCTCTCAATCCAAAACTCTTTAATGCCCTAAGCAAAGCCCCCACACTCTATAACTTGCATATTGATTCTTATGGATATAATGTAATCCATATCCCGACACAAACCATGCAATATCCACTCATAGAAAATAATGCTGCTAGTAAAGACGCTCCCACACATAAAACAAGTATGCAAGACACACATAAAGAACTTGCTAAAAACCCTATGAAAAATCCACAATGGGAACTCTTTAGCAATCACACATTAACTCCAAACGCACATTTTATAAATGAAGAGAAGCTAACTATCACAGGTAAGCTTTGCAATGATTTATTAAGAGAGAGTGTAAAAATGGGAGTGGAATCTAAATCTTGTCATATTGAGCGTAGCAAAACATCTCAAAGTTTAGAATCTACGCCACTTGAATCTAATGCGAATTTTCAGCTGCATTGTAATGAAAAGCAAGATTCTATATTAGAATCTGAAATTTGTCATATTGAGCGAAGCGAAATATCCAGCAAGACATTAAAACAGAATCTAGATTCTATAAAAATGCACCCTAAACCCTGCACCCACCCAGATTTGGTGGAGAATCTAGAATCTAAAACAACCACTTGTCATACTAAGCCTTTAGACGAAGTATCTAATATAGAATCCAATAAAGATATTTCATGCTTACACACTCGCACGAGTGAAGATTTTACCCATACTTGCAAAAATAACAATACGCAGAATCTAAATCTCACAAAAGATTCTAAAAACACACAACAAGATTCAATACAAACACAAAGCAATCTCACACTCTATGAAAATCTAATAGAATCTTTTTGTGATTCTAAATTCCTGCCACAAACAAATATATATGGGCTTATGGGCGGCATGTTTTTACAAGAATTGCTAGAGAAAGACTATCAATTCTATTCCTTAATGATTTATGAAGAACACATTGATTTATTCCGCATTTCACTCTATTTTATCGATTATGACAAGCTTTTTAAACATGTTGGGAAGCAGTCTTGCTTTATCATTATAAAGGATATATCATTTGAACTTGTGAGTGCGTTTTTACACGCAAAAAAGCTAACAAATAATTTTTTGAGTTTAAGTTTAACGCATTATACAACTGATAATGTAGCCTTGCTGAAAGACTTTATCTATAAAGAGAAAAAGGCTATTATGCGTGGTTGGGGGAGCTTTGAAGATGAGCTGATCGGCTTAAAAAATGCGTGTTTAAATCTAGCAGATTCTAAGCTTTTAAGCATGCGTCCAAAGCGAGTGAATGCCCCAATTTGTGTTATAGGCAATGGGGCTAGTCTTGATTTATGTATTGATTTTTTGAAGGCTTATAAAGATTCTATGATTTTGCTTAGTTGTGGGACAGCATTAAAGGTTTTGCGACATCATGGCATAACGCCTGATTTTCAAATAGAGATTGAGAGAGTACCTTATCTAGCAGAAGTTTTACAGGAAGCAAACTTAGGGGATATTCCACTCATATTCGCACAAACCACAGACACAAAAGCATGTGAATTAGCTAGTGAGAAATATGGATTTTTACGCGGTGGTAGCAGTAGTGCGTATTTAGATTCTACATATATTCCGCTAGAGTTTAGTGCGCCTTTTGTTGGGAATGCTGGGGTTAGTATCGCAAGTTTGCTTGGGAGCGATGTGATATTGTGCGGTATAGATTGTGGTTATATACAAGGGTATAGCAAGCATGCTAAACATAGTTTTTATGGCAAGGAAGACACAGGGATTCCAAAAGATTGCTTTCAAGTGGAGAGTAATAAAAACTTGCGTGTATTTAGCAATGACCTATTCTATTTAAGTGCGAAAAATATCGAACAAGCAATAAAGCTATATAAGCCAAACAGCGTTATTAATCTTGGTTATGGTATGCGTTTTCAGCACACAATATCCCTCAATGAAGATGATTTTACACTAAAGCCTATTGATAAAGAGAGAGAAATCGCACATTTTAAAGAGAATTTTACCCCCTATAAACTCACACTAAATACAAAAGAAATGCTAGATTCACTCACCGCCTTTAGCAACGCTTTGCAAGAGATTCTTACGCAAGATACACACACAATACAAGATATTTTTAATCTCACACAAGATATTTTTAACCTACTTCAAAAAAGCATTGATGATAAAGCTATGCGTAAAAGCATCATTTTACTTGAGGGCAGTATCATGCACTTAAGCTACACACATTTACTCGCACAACTTTTTGCAGGAACTACAACGAGTTTAGAATCTAAAATACTAGATTCTGGAAAATTGGGGCATATCTCATCGAATACTCATTCTTTTGATTCCAATGCGATAGATTGTAATCTAGCCAATCTTAATTTATCAGCCCTTAAGAGTTTAGATTCTAATCAATCAGACCCTAAACGCTACACAGAAAACACGCATTTAATAAAGTTAAAAACACTTTATTCACAAGGACTTTTTTCGTTGATAAGTAGTGGCAAAAAAGCAATGGAATCCACAAGCTAAACAAACATATAATGCTTTGAGATTAATACTCTAAGTATTTCATATTACAGGGAATTGCATTAACTCAAACTGCAAAATGCGGACAACTTTATGTAAAATTTGGAGTAACCTAGGGGATAACATGGTAATAATGCAGATAGAATTTCTATATAACATCACACATAACTTTTTTGTCTATTCATATCAGTTGCAAGGTATGGATTATCATCTTGCATTTTGTAGATTAACTCTTGTATGCTTTTTTTATTGTCATCTGCATTATCATATTGCATAATCCATTCTAGCTCTTTTTGTGTAATGCCCACGAGTTGTAGAAACTGGAGTTTGCCATGCTCTGTTGTAACGCCTTGTATCTCTGTATCATGCGTTACAATCATAGCTGTAATTAAGGATTTATCATCACGGCTAAGGGACTTGCCATCACCTGCGATAAACTGCAAATTCTCTAAATAGCTTTCTTGCGTGTTTGTAAAAAACGCAAGATTTGCAAGTGTATTTAGCACCCATAGGCACTCTTCAGGCTTATTTGCTACAAGCTTAAAAGTCATCTCATAGCCCCAGCCACTCCATTCACCACCAAAAGATTCTTCATTTGCGTATAACTCACTCATACCATAGGTAACAATATGCTGATATTCATTCATAGAAGTATAAATGCTGTAACCATCAAGGTATTGATCGCCACCAAGATTCGCACGGGAGGCAAGATTTGTAGCATAATGACGCGGTTTTTGGTCGCCATAAATTGTGCTAAAACAAGATTCAATAGCTTCCCAACCGGGTGAATAATCTGGATTTTTTTCTATTTTCTGTTTATATTCTTCTAAAGTCATGGCAAGTCCCCTAAACTCAAAGTGATTTATAACTACAATCATATAATATTTAAGCTGAAATTTTGTTGATTTTTATTCACTCATGTATTTTTCATACACTAGATTCCATGCGTTTTGAATAGTATAGAAACAAATATCTTTTTAAAAGGTTTAGTAGTATATATTTATATAACTTTATATCAATTAACTAAAGTTTTATTATATAAATACTATAAAATTTTAAAAAAAATTAGCACTTGTTTATAAATATTGCTAAATTTATGCTATGATTTCAGCACATTTTATATAAGGAGTTTCTTATGAGTATTTTTGATAAATTGACAAACCAAATGAGAGAGATATTAAACAATGCGGCTCAATTTGCCATTACGCATAAAAATAATGAAACACAGCCCATTCACACATTGCTTGCAATGCTTGCAGATTCTAATATGCTTTTATATCAAGCATTGCAAAAAAATAATGAAAATATTAATGCCTTAATACAGAATCTCACACTTGAGATTGATAAATTGCCTAAAGTTAGCAATGCAAATACGCAAAATATGTCGCTTAGTAAATCATTGCAAGAAGCCTTGCAAAATGCCCTAAGCTTTGCTACAACACAGGGTGATAGCTTTATCGGTGTGGATAGCTTTGTGAGGGCAAATCTTGATTCACATTTCAAAGATTTGCTAAAAAATATTGATAAATTAGAATTAATCAATACGCTAAAAAATATGCGAAAAGGTATGAAAATAGATTCTCAAAGTAGTGATGACACTCTTGAAACGCTAGATAAATATGGCATAAATCTTAGCAAACTTGCCGCACAAAATAAGCTAAATCCAGTTATTGGCAGGAATGAAGAGATTGAGCGAATGATGCAAATCTTAATTAGAAAAACAAAAAATAATCCTATCTTGCTAGGAGAACCGGGCGTTGGTAAAACCGCAGTTGTAGAAGGACTAGCCATTAAAATAGCAAAAAAAGAAGTGCCACTATCCTTGCAAAATAAGCAGGTTATAGCCCTTGATATGACTGCATTAATGGCGGGGGCAAAGTATCGTGGCGATTTTGAAGAGAGATTAAAAGCGGTTGTTGATGAAGTAAAAAATAATGATGAGATTATATTATTCATAGATGAGATTCACACTATTGTTGGGGCAGGTGCGAGTGAGGGGGGCATGGATGCAGCAAATATTTTAAAACCAGCATTAGCAAGAGGAGAGCTAAGAACAATCGGGGCTACAACACTGAAAGAATATAGAAAATATTTTGAAAAAGATGCAGCCCTTGCAAGGAGATTCCAACCTATAAATATCAATGAGCCAAGTCAAAATGAAGCCTTGCAGATTATGCGTGGTATTAAGGAAAGCTTAGAAGCACACCATAATGTAAGCATTACTGATGGGGCATTAGTGGAGAGTGTGAAGCTATCAAGTCGCTATATCACAAATCGCTATTTACCTGATAAAGCCATTGATTTAATCGATGAGGCAGCAGCAGAACTCAAAATGCAGATAGAATCTGAACCAAAAGCCATTGCAAAAGCAAAAAGAGATATTGAAGCATTAGAAGTTGAAAAGGTTGCCCTAAACCTTGACAAAAACGAACAGCACAATACGCGTTTGCAAGAGATAGAAAAAGAACTCATAGATTCTAAGGAAAAACTAAGCGGATTGCAAAGTGCCTTTGAAAATGAAAAGGCGATATTTAGCGATATTGCAAAAGTGAAAAATGATATAGAATCTTTGCGTAGAGAAAGCGAGATAGCACGCCGCAGTGGCGACTATGAAAAGGCAGGAGAGATTGAACACGGCAAGATTCCAAACGCACAAGCTGAATTAAAGAATCTTGAAGCAAAATGGCAGGATTTACAAAAGAGTGGCTCACTCTTAAAACATGCTGTAACAAAAGAGAGTATCGCAGAGATTGTATCGCGTTGGACTCAGATTCCAGTAGGTAAAATGTTAGAATCTGAAAAGCATAGAATCTTGCATATTGAAGAGAATTTAAAAGCAAGTGTGATAGGGCAAGACAGGGCTATTGAAAGCATTGCCCGTGCGATTAAACGCAATAAAGCAGGGCTTAATGATGCAAATCGTCCTATTGCAAGTTTCTTGTTTTTAGGGTCAAGTGGTGTTGGTAAAACGCAGAGTGCAAAGGCATTAGCAAAATTTTTATTTGATAGCGAAAAAGAGCTTGTGCGACTTGATATGAGTGAATATATGCAAGAGATTGATGCGACAAAATTGACTGGAGCAGCCCCGGGTTATGTAGGCTATGAAGAGGGCGGAATCTTGACTGAAGCCATTAAAAGAAAGCCTTATAGTGTCGTGCTTTTTGATGAGGTGGAAAAGGCGCATCCAAAAGTCTTTAATGTGCTTTTACAAGTGCTAGATGATGGAAGATTGACTGATAATAAGGGTGTTGTTGTGGATTTTAAAAACACAATTATTATCCTAACGAGTAATATAGGCAGTGAATTTATTCGCGAAGATTCTAAAGAAGTGGCAATGAAAAGAGATGATATTGCGGCTTTACAAAAAGCAATAAAAGAGGGCAATATAGAATCTAGAGAGAAATTAGAGAGAGAAAAAGAGATTCTAAACAGCTTAGTAGAAGCACAAAGGGCTTCTCAAATGGAGAAAATCGAGCAAGAGTTAAAGAAATTTTTTAGACCAGAATTTCTCAATCGACTTGATGATAAGATTATTTTCAATGCTTTAAGTAAAGATGATATTAGAAATATTATTGATATTTTAACACAGCAGGTAGCCCTAAAACTTAAGGATAGAAATATCACGCTTATCTTAACAGATTCTATGAAAGATTATCTAGCAGATTCTGGCTTTGATCCCGTATTTGGAGCAAGACCGCTAAAAAGGGCAGTGCAAAGAGAGATTGAAGACAGACTTGCAGATTTAATCCTTAATGAAAAGTTAAGCGAACAAAGCAAGGTGATATTTGATATTGTGGAGAATAGCGTAAAAACACAGGTGGTATCAATGTAGTGTAAAAAATCTTTGGTATGCCCTACTCTTTGGGGTGAGCTTACTTCGGTCCTTCTTGCATTCTATGTTGAATCTTAAAAATGTCATGTGTGATTGGAGCGAAATATCTAAGATTTCAGAAGCTACAAATGTAAAATTTTAGCGAAAATTCACTAAGACTCTTGTAAAAAAAAGGGGGGGGCTTTATGTCTTATTTTACATTACATTTAAGCTTAGGTAGATCACTTATAAGAAACGAAAGAGTGTGTTTGATACCCTTTTCTGATGATTCTATATAGGATTTACCGATGGTACTTATAGAATCAATACATTCATTGTGTGTATAATATACTTCTAGATTGTATTTGCCTTGTTGCTTATGTTGCTTTTTTATGTAATAAAGGATGATAGGTAATCTTAAAAAGCCTACAAAATGTTTTGTATTAAGCAATAAGGCTTCCCCAATTTTATACGCATAAGAAAGCCTTGCAATATAGTCTTTCATATTCATTGCTAAAGCATCGACATTTGAATGCGTTTTCAGTGTGTGATCTATTCTTTGGATAAAAAAGTCTCGATACAATCTGTAATCAATAGGTCGCAAACCTTCATGTATTCCACTACTGCAAGCAAGATTATCATCGGAATCATAGTTGGCAAACCATATAAGATCTGGCTCTGGCACATACTCTAAAAATGGCATTCTTCCAAAGATATTGTGTCCGACAAAGCATAGCTTACCCCCCCCCCCCCTTTTANNGCATAGCTTACCCCCCCCCCATTTATTAGCCGATTTTCTTTTTGCATAATTTCATAATAAGAATCTATAAAATAGGAAATATCTAGCTTCGTTGTAAATAAAATATCATATCGTGTATAAAGCATATAATCATATTCTATATTATTTTGCTTCGCATATTCTCGCCTTATTTCATTTGCTCTTTTATAACTCAGCATTAAACCATGTTCTTCCTGCAAAGTTTCGATTGCATATTGTGTCGGCTTATATGTATTTACTACATCATCTTTATCATCTTGGCTTAATGGTTTGCCACTTAATGTTGCATTGTCTTTATGCCATGAAGTTTGCGCGACTGGCTCAAACATGTCCCATGTGTGCATAAAAATATCAATATCCCATTTTTCTTTATTTGTCTCAACAATATTTTTCAAAAAAGATTCCGCAGTATCCTTATATGTTCTAGTGTGTCCTATTAGATGAATGGCTAATTTTTTCATTACAAATCCTTCTCTAAAATTAATACTTCCATCAGATCTATGTGTAAATCCGCTCAATCACTCTCTTGCTTACTCTCATTTTGTGTTTGCAATTCCGGTTCTTTTTTACCTGTGTTTCTAATCCTATTGTGCGCGTAATCTACAATTCTTTGTGCGATTTTTTGTAAAGGTAGAATCTCTCGCACAGCACCGATTTCAATAGCTTTTTTAGGCATACCAAATACAACACAGCTTGCTTCATCTTGTGCGATAGTGTATGCACCATTATCAAACAATTCTTTCATACCTATCATGCCATCATCGCCCATTCCAGTAAGGATAATAGCAAGGGCGTTTTTACCTGAGGCATTATTCGCACTTCTAAATAATACATCAACACTTGGTCTATGCCTACTGACCCTATTTGCTTTAAGCGGTGAGGCATAATATTTCCCTCCCTCACAACTTACCACAACATGTGCATCACCATTTGCGACATAGGCACAATCACTTTGCAACTGCGTCTTTGCATTAACTTCAAATATATCGATTTGACTATGTGCGTTTAGTCTTGCTACTAGCGATGCCGAAAAAAGCTTTGGGATATGCTGCACTACAACAATGGGTGGTAATCCCTTTGGTAATTCTGCAAAAATCTTATTCAGTGCCTCTGTCCCACCTGTTGAGCTGCCGATAACAATGAGTTTATCTCTTGATAATACACAAGGATTTTTAGGCAATACTGAATCTGGGTGATATTTCTGCTCTATCTGTCTTGATAAAACATTGTTATTACTTTTTTTGTCATCTTTTTTTAACGCCATGCCACTCTCTCCCCTACAATATGCCTATCGTTGATTCTGAATTTTTTACAAACATTTTATTACCAAGTCGTTCAAAATATGGACTAAGGCTTAATATATCTTCTGAATGCCCTAAATACAATGTGCCGCCTACTTTTAACACATTATGCAATTTTGTGAGTATGCTTTCTTGATCTTTGGGTTTAAAGTATATAAGCACATTTCGACAAAAAACCATGTCAAATTCACCTGCACTAAATGGGTAAGTCTTATTAAAAAGATTTAATTGTTGAAATGTAATCATACTTTTGAGACTACTTTTGGCACGCAGTGATACCACATCTTTTGATACTGCTTTCACAATGTCAAAATATTTATCAAGCTCTACCCAGTCTGGAATCTTATTTAATCTAGAATCAAGGATATATTCACCCTTTCTTGCAAGCTCAAGCATGCTTGTATCAATATCTGTTGCAATAATCTTAATCGAAGAGGTTGAATTATAAAGTGTTTTTGCATAAAGACAAGTGGCAGCTATGGAGTATGGCTCTTCACCGCTTGAGCTTGCAGAGCAAAATATTTTTACCGCACTATTACTGCGTAAAAGTGGTATTAAAGTGCGATTTAACATGTCATTGAAATGATAAGATTCTCGAAATAAATCTGTTTTATTTGTAGTAAAGTTATTGATGAATACCTGCCTTACTTGTGCGTTTGTCTTCACAAGATATAAAAGATCATCAAGGCTTTTAATGTTGGCACAAACAGCTTCTTTTTGTAATGAATTGATTCTATTTTGTATCATCGTTTGACGCGTATCAGTAAGGTAAATACCACAAACATCATACAAAGTGTCTTGTATCTGCCGCAGTATTTTAGAATCTATCTTCCAAGTATTCTCTTTCAAAAATGCCCCTTAATAAAATCTCAAAAATATATACATAAATCTTATTTTTTGCAAATGTTTTTACTATAATGTTAGCATATTTTTTTGAAATAGGGACGAAAACATGCGACTTGGTGTAAATATTGATCACATTGCGTATTTGCGTGAAACTAGAAAGATAAACGATCCTGACCCACTTGAAGCAATCTTTATTGCAAAAAGGGCTGGGGCAGACCAAATCACAATTCACTTGCGAGAAGATAGGCGACATATACATGATAGCGATTTATACCGCATTGCAGAATCTAGCTTTTTGCCGCTTAATGTGGAGTGTTGCAGTGAAACAGAAATGCTACATTTAGTAAGCAAGGTAAAGCCACACAGAGTAACACTTGTGCCAGAAAAAAGAGATGAGGTAACAACTGAAGGTGGATTAAGGCTATCTCAAACACTCTTAGAATCTCTAAAGATTCTAAGAGACAATGAAATACAAATCGCCCTTTTTATCGACCCAAATATTGAGAGTATAGAAAAGAGCGCGGAATTTGCAGAGACACTAAAAGTGCCTATCGCAGTGGAGCTACACACAGGAAAGTATGCAAATGTCTCCCTTATGCTTAACTCTAATTTATCTCGCACACATAACTCTATACAAGATTTAAATCTAGATAGAAAGGCATTGCAAACTATGCTAACACAAGAAATACAGAATCTAAAAGAGATAACACAACACGCTTTGCATGCAAACCTAAAGGTATATGCTGGACATGGGCTAAACTATGCAAATGTGAGAGATATTGTAAATATACAGGGCATAGAAGAGCTAAATATCGGGCAAAGCATTATAGCGCGTTCAATCTTTGTGGGATTAGAACAAGCAATAAAGGATATGAGAGAGTTAGTTGGGTAGTTTTGTTGTTTGTTGGCATGAGAGCCTTATATCACAGATTTTTTCCATATAGAATCCAGTGGGTTTGTGTAGATTCTATGTGAGATTTTCCTATGATTGGGCTTTGGTGTGCTATATCCTTGTTAGATTAATAGCCCTTAATCTGTGATTTATGGATATAGCCATGTATTGCATCTTTGCCATGTCGAATGCCCGGTGGGAAGTAGAATACTTCATACCAGCCATTTACATCATTACACAATACATAAGTCCCATCAGGATCTTCATCTTCGTAACAACTAGCACCAATAAGAATGCCTTTTAGGGCTTTAGGCTTTTGCATATCAGCTTTTAGCATTTGCCCTGCGATTGTGCCTTTTGGAGCTTGGCGGATATTTACATAATCATCTTTTGAAGCATAGCCAAACTCTTTTGTAACCGCCCCTTTCATTGGATATGCTGAATATGATTTCTTAGGCGGTGTAAGTGCAAAAACACTTTTCATTGTTGAGCCGTTTTGACTCATATGTGCTTTTACTCTTACTGCTTGTTCTCCATAGATTTTTCCACCAAAAGTTTTAGCTACTACATCGTTAGAAACCTTAATCCCTTCATTTTTACTGGGTTTCATGGCAAGACATGCGGACATAGCTTTTTCACTCACACATTGAAACACTTGTTTTCTATCAAAAAACACATTTTTAAGATTTGAATCTGGGTAGAAATATGTGCTATTCGGGCTTGATACAAGCACACCTGTTGCTACTACTTCACCTGTGGTTTCAATATATTGTTCGCTGTCGCCATTAAATATCGTTTTTAATTTGAGTGTATTCTTCTCCATAACACCATCATTACGCAAAAGACTCTTAAACTCTGGGTTAATAGGACCAACATCAGCTACTGCCACACCGCACATAAGTGCTAAACTTAAACACATTTTTTTAAACATAAATGCCCCTTTTAAAAACAAAATGAGATTTGATTGTAGCGTTTTTTTGAAATCAAGCTTTTTATAAGAAGATTCTATAATTTTCATAGTTTTTAGTCCATAAAAAGCAAAAATGTAAATCTTTATCTCTAAAAACTCTAAATCGCTAGATATTTCCAAGTGCAATTAGGCAGTATCTCTTCTATCTTATGCTTTAATCTCTCATCAATAGACATGCTACTTTCAAAAATAAAGGTTTTACCACTCACGCTATCTTGAAAGCCGATACCAAATCTTGTATCACCTTGAGATGAACGCATAATATTTGCTATGGCACTCACTTGTTCTTCTGTGATAACGCTTTGCATTAGCGCACATAGGCATGAGCTTCTTATATCCATATCTGCTACTAGGTTAAGCGGCTCAATGCCATTTGCTTCATCAAGGATAGAATCTCCATATACTGCATTATTATGTAGTTTAGAATCCACAGATTGCTTTGTAAAAGTTTTAGAATCTTGTGTATTCGTATGTGATTTTGCATTATCTTTTTTCACACGCAATTTTATCTCTTTACATGATTGTAATGTATGGATTTCATGCACTCTTATTTCTATTTTATAGCTTACCTCAGCACTGCCATCTTCGCTCTCTGTTACCATTCTCTCTTTTTCAAGTTTGCCTACTATGCCAATAGGATTGCTTAAGTCAAAGCTATCAAGCAGGTTTAGTTGATCTTCAAATAAAGTTAAAGGTTGCTTACCGCTAAAGTCCATAAGCTTTGCTGTGCCATAGGTGCGGTTATTTTTACTCATTTTTCGCTGTAAGTCTTCTAGCTTTCCTATAAGCATAACCCTTGAGCCATCAGCGATATTCTCTAATTCTGCGATTTTTACAACATTTTTTATTTGATCTATCTCGTTTCTAAAATCATCGAGTGGATGTCCGCTTAGATAGATTCCCAAACTTTCATATTCATATTCAAGTAGGCTTTTATTATGTAGTTCTGGCAAAGGCTTTATCTGCAATTCAGGACACAACTCTTCTGCACCAAATAGCCCACCACCACTGCGTTCCTTTGACATTCTCCTGCCTAAATCGCAAATATAGTCAAGATTCTCAAGCATACTTGCACGCGTATAGCCAAGATTATCAAGGCTACCACTTTTTACTAAGGGTTCAAGCACTTTTTTAGAGATTCTCTTAAAATTTGCTTTTGTGATAAAGTCTTCGAGATTCTTAAAAGCACCTTTTTGTTTTCTATCATCGATAATGCCTTGTAAAGCCCCTTCTCCTGCACCTTTAATCGCATTCAACCCAAAGACGATTTTCTTTTTACCATTAGAATCTATTATTACAGAAAAGTTAGTTTGCGAGGTATTAACATGCGGGGGTAAAATCTCAATACCCATAGCCCTTGCTTCATCTATGTATGTAGCTACTGCTTCTATTTTATGACTTTCACTTGATAGCATTGCTGCCATAAACTCATGCTCATAATAGGTCTTTAAATAGGCAGTTTGAAAGGTTAAGATTCCATAAGCGGCTGAATGCGATTTATTGAATCCGTATTCTGCAAACTTTGCTATCTGGTCGAAAAGCTCTTCTGCTTTTGTCCTATCAAAGCCATTTTTCTCTGCACCATCGGCAAACTTTGTGCGATTTTCTGCCATGATTCGTGCGTCTTTTTTACCCATTGCCCTTCTTACAAGGTCCGCTTCACCGAGTGAGAATCCGCCTATGACTTGCACGATTTGCATAACTTGTTCTTGATAGACAATCACACCATAAGTATTTTTTAGGATTGGCTCTAACTCTTTGAAAGTATAGCTCACAGGACTTCTGCCATGCTTTCTATCAATATATTCATCACTCATACCGCTATCCATAGGACCGGGTCTAAAGAGTGCTAAAAGGGCAATAGCATCATCAATGCCACTTGGTTGCAATCTGCGGTTAAATTCCTGCATACCGCTAGATTCTAGCTGGAATATCCCAAGTGTGTTCCCACTACGCAATGTCCTATATACCTTTTCATCATTCACATCAAGTGTTGAGAGATTAATATCAATATTATTTGTATCTTTTATAATATCAAGTGCATCTTGAATAACCGTGAGTGTCTTTAAGCCTAAGAAGTCAAACTTGATTAAATCCACTGGTTCTAAATATTTCATAGAATATTGCGTTACCATAACCCCTTTTGTCCGCTCACTCACATATAAGGGGACTTTATGCCATAACTCTTTTTCAGAATCTACCACAAGGGCTGCGGCGTGTTTGCCTGTGTTTCTATTTAGCTTTTCAAGCCTTAAAGCCATCTCCCATACTTTTCTTGCAAGTCCTCTATTTTTCTCATCTCTATCGTTATCGCCTTCTGTGATAAGCTCTTGTATCTTTGGCTCTAGCTCGTATGCCCCTTCTATAAAATTCCCGTTTTTATTATAGCCTTTGAGTGTAATGCCAAGCTTTGAGGGGATAAGCTTTGCAAATCTATCCGCATTTGGTATAGACATGCCATAGATTCTAGCAACATCTCGTATCACACCTCTTGCTAGCATTTTACCAAAAGTGATTACCTGTGCGACATTATATTCACCATATTTTGCTTTCATGTATTCAAACATTTCTGGGCGTCTTCTTTGGCAAAAGTCAGTATCAATATCTGGCATTGATATACGCTCTGGATTCAAAAATCTCTCAAAAAGCAAATTATACTTAATAGGATCAACATCAGTAATTTCTAAACAATAGGCTACAAGGCTACCTGCCGCACTTCCTCTGCCCGGTCCTACTGGAATCTTATTTTGCTTTGCATAATTGATAAAATCCCATACAATAAGCATATAGCCGGGGAATTTCATCTGTGTGATAATATCTATTTCTTCTTGTAAGCGTTTGTGATATATTTCATGCTTGTCTTTTTCTACTTGCTCTAATCTTTTTGCTAAGCCTTGCCTGCATTTATAGGCAAAATATTCTGCTTCATCTTGTATTGTAAGCCCTTCATTTTCTGCATACTCTTTTGCAAACTTAAAGCTTGGTGGGGTGGGTGGATTCTTATCATCTTTTAAGTCGATAATAAGGTCGCATTTATCTGCTATCTCTTGTGTGTTAAATACTGCTTCTGGTATATCCATGAATAAATCAAGCATTTGCTTTGGACTTTTGATATAAAACTCTTGAACGGTGTGTCGCAATCTCTTTGGGTCATTAATATCAGTTGCCATAGCTATCATCATGGCTGCTTCTTGCGTACTAGAATCTTCTTTATTTGTATAATGTGCGTCATTTGTAGCAATGAGCTTTGCCCCTGTCTCAAGGCTTAATCGCAATAAGTCATTATCAATAAAGCGTTGGTCTGCTATGCCATGTCGCATAATCTCAATATAGAAATCATCTCCAAAAATATCTTGATATTCATGTATGGCTTCTTTTGCCCCATCATAGCCTTTTGCCCCCATGATGATTTTTTTATCCCTTTTTTTGCTATCCATGTATGGACTTAAGTTTAGATTCCATGAAATCTCGCCATTAAGACATGCAGAAGAGCAGATAATGCCTTTAGAATACTCTCTTAGAATCTTTTTATTAATCCTTGAAGTGCGATAGAATCCTTGTATAAAACTCTGGCTTGATAGATACATGAGATTCTTATAGCCCTCTTCATTTTTTGCATAAAGACAGATATGAAATTTTGGTGTATTTGGGGATTTATCGCCTAAATCTTCTTTATTGTGGATATAGGCTTCAATGCCAATAATGGGCTTAATCCCTGCTTTTTTCATAATCTTATAAAACTCAATAGCCCCAAACATATTGCCATGATCTGTCATTGCGACACTATTCATGCCAAGCTCTTTTATGCGTTTTGCTAAGACATCAAGCTTATTTGCCCCATCAAGTAGTGAATATTCTGTATGTAAATGCAAGTGTGTAAATGGTATATTTTCTGTATTATTCATATTTTTCCTTTTTATAAACCATGATTGCAATGTTACACTACATAAGATTAAAAAGCTATGAATCTATAAATTTTGCATGACACTACTTTAAAGATTTTATATGTCATATTCGCTTACACCAAGCATTTTTTCATTAACATGCTATAATGTTGCGTAATTTTTTGGATTAAGATTCTCTATGCTGTATGGACAGATTCTTGGGATTCACATGTATTTTATCGAATCTCAAATCTAGGGCACTATAATATCAAGGAACAAAAAGGAGAGATAATGCGGCAATCTATATCCACAACTAGCAATACGGCTTTACCTATTGATACACTCGTTGATACTCTTACTGATAAACTTGATATACAAACTGATACTGCAAAGCAAGTAGCCACACCTTGTAGTATCACACAAAAACTACTCAATAATGAAGACATTCATCATTTATTGCCACATGCAAGCATAGCGGAGTTAAAAAGCATAGCAGAGTTAATACGACATAGAATCTTAGAAGTGGTGAGTAAAAATGGTGGGCATTTAAGCTCTACGCTTGGGGCGGTTGAATTGATTGTAGGAATGCACTCGGTGTTTGATTGCTCTTTGCACCCATTTATTTATGATGTGAGTCATCAAGCCTATGCACACAAACTGCTTACAGGACGATACAAGGCGTTTGAGAGTTTGCGTCAAATTGATGGCATAAGTGGTTTTATCGCACCTTATGAAAGCAGTCTTGACTACTTTATAGCAGGGCATAGCTCTACTTCACTCTCCCTTGCAGTAGGTGCAGCTAAGGCAAAAAAGCTAAGAAATGATCCGCATAAGCCCATTGTAATGATAGGCGATGGCTCTATGAGTGCGGGGCTAGTCTATGAAGCGTTGAATGAATTAGGGGATTTAAAACTGCCTGTAATCATTATCTTAAATGATAATGAAATGAGTATTGCAAAGCCTATTGGTGCGATTTCTAAGATTCTATCAAAAACGATTGCAAGTCCGCTGTATCAATCCATGAAAGAAAAAGTGAAAAAAATCGTGGATAAAATGCCAAATGGCACGACTTTTATCGCAAAGCGATTTGAAGAGAGTTTTAAGCTTATTACGCCCGGATTGTTATTTGAAGAGTTTGGGATTGATTATATAGGACCAATTGATGGCAATAATATAGAAGAAGTCGTTACTACGCTAAAAAATGTCGCCTACTTAAATCGTCCTGTGCTGCTACATTGCCAAACTATAAAGGGCAAGGGCTATCAAATCGCTGAAGGTAAATATGAAAAATGGCATGGTGTTGCCCCATTTGATTTAAACACAGGACAAGCGATTGCAAAAAGTGCGATCAAAAGTCCAACTTCTGTCTTTAGCGATACGCTTTTAAGTATGGCACAACAAAATGAAAAAATCATAGGCGTAACCGCAGCTATGCCAAGTGGCACAGGGCTAGATAAACTCATGGATATAATGCCAGAGAGATTCTTTGATGTAGCAATCGCAGAACAACACGCAGTAACATCCATGTCAGCTATGGCAAAGGAGGGCTTTAAGCCTTATATTGCTATCTATTCTACTTTTTTACAACGAGCATTTGATCAGATTGTGCATGATACTTGCATTATGAATCTTCCTGTTATATTTTGCATTGATAGGGCTGGTATTGTCGGCGAAGATGGTGAAACGCATCAAGGCTTACTAGATATTGCCTATCTACAAAGCATACCAAATATAACTCTCATCGCCCCAAGGGACAATAACACGCTTTCTTTACAGCTTGAATACTCACAATATGCAACCTCACCACTTGCTATCCGCTATCCTAGAGGGCAGTTTATGATGGAAAAATGCTATATGCGTTTAGATTCTATTGTAAGGGATTATGATACAAAAGCAAGGCAAAATATAGAATCTAATAATTGTCATGTTGAGCGAAGCGAAATATCTCAAAGTTTAGATTCTAATAAACACACAGCAGAATCTGCAAAAAGCACTAAAGAGACAACACAAACAGATTCTAAAACAACCGCTTGTCATACTGAGCCTTTAGGCGAAGTATCTAACACGGAATCTAAAAAAGATTCAAATAAAGATTTTTCGCTTTTGTCAAAAACTCAAAATGACAAGAATTTAGAATCTCAACCATTTGGGCGGGTGCAAGGCATTGGGGTGCAAGATAATGAGAATTTAGAATCTTGTAGAATAGTCCTACAGAATCTTCACAACGCACAAAATTATAATACACACCTAAAAGCACACAAAGCACAAATGCTATATGATAGCTTAGTGCATACAAAAGATTCTATACAACATAACACAGAATCTAGCAGGAAAAAGATTCTACTCGTAGGTTATGGCAATGGTGTGGGTCGTATGCTTGATGTATGGCTTAGCTTACTAACAGAGCATAATATTTATGCTTCACTGCTTGATATAATTAGCTTAAAGCCGCTTGATACTGATATGCTTGCTATGTGTTTGAGAGACTATACGCATATTTTTGTTATGAGTGATAGTTATAAGCTAAATGGTGTTGGTGCATGTATCATGCAGTTTGCATTTAGTGAGTTAGAGCGTGGCAATCTAGCACAGATTCCAAAGATTATAAGCTTTGAAATAGAAGATATTTTTGTCAAACATGGAAACACACAAAAGATTGAAAAACAACTTAATATAGACACAGAAAGTTTGGTGTCTAAAATTTTAAAATCAACCCACTTTTAATTAAAAATAATATACTACGAGATTTAAAGATTATTCGAATCTAAGTATTTATTACATTAGAATCTCACTGAAATTCTAATGTAATTATTTTTTTAGACTCTATGCTGGATATTTTTGCGACAAAATCCAATAAACTAGAATTAAAAGATTAAATCAATATTCTTTATGTTATAGTGTGAAACCCAATCAAAATAAAAAATTATACACGATTTAATAATACTCCTTTTGTTTTTATTATAATAGAACCTTTATTCTAAAATTCATTAATTTTCATAAAAAGGATAGCAATGTCAAAAGATTTAATTATAAAAGTAGAATATGGTGGATTGGGCGATCACTTATTTTTCAGTCATATACCTCGTATTGCAAAGTTAGGCAATACAAATGGGGGGGGGGGGGGAAAAATATAAAGGTTGTCTTTTAAACACTTCCCGGGCCCCAGGAAACCTCTTTAAATCCCGTATCCCGTTTTTTCTTTAAAAAAAAAAAAACAACTCCACAAAAAAAATAAAACAAAATTTCAAAAATATTCAATTGAAGGGGAATAAAAATAAAAAAAAAAAACCGCCCACGATTATGGGGGGGGGGGGGGGTGAATACCC
>NZ_FZMS01000066.1 GCF_900198365.1 Helicobacter bilis
GATATTAGTGTGTTAAGTGTGTGTTTTGCTAGTGTTTGAATGTGCTAGATACTGTAAACTTTACATTTATTTTTTATTACGATTTAATGGTTTTTAGTTTCAAAAATAACATTAAAATTTAGTGTTTTTTTGTTTCTACACAATAAATAATATCTTTCAAAAAAATGAGAAAAAGCAATAAGACTAAAAAATAAAAAATGGTAAAGAAAGTTTAAAATCCATACTGCTTTCCATAAAAATTACATAAATACCACACTTTACAAAAAAAACACTGCAAAACAAAATACTAAAGCTTTAAAACCATCTTCTAGAATCTATCATGCATAGCAAATACTAACCAACAGATTCCATAAACTTCACGCGCAACATTCCACTCCACAAGTTTTATTGACAAAAACTATTATTTAGCACAACAAACCAAGTAAAATCTATCTTTTAAAGAAAATGAATATCATTATACTTATTTTTAAGATATAATCATGTGGTTAATTCAATATTACATAAGGTTATATCATGCAAAATGAAGCACTAGATATATTAAAAGATTATAACAATCTGGAAAATTTTGGCTATTTAATACTCTTTTTCTACTCTATGGGTGGTGGCTATATCGCAATACTTACAGCAGCAGCCTTATCGAGTGTAGGCACACTTGATTTAACTTTTAGCATCATTGTAGCAATTTGTGGTAACGCACTTGGTAGCTCTTTGTTTGCATTATTTGCAAGGACACAACAAGCAGAGGTAAGAAGAATGTTTGGCAAACATAGGCGAAAAATCGCTTGTATGTATCTTATGATAAAAAAGTATGATTGGGGCTTATTTATTGTAAGCAAATATCTACATGGAATCCGCTCTTTTGTGCCACTTGCAGTTGGCATTAGTCAGTATAATTTGACAAAATTTGTATTTATTAATTGCATTGGGGCAGTCATTTGGGGTATTTCTTTGGGGATTGCTGGATATTATGCAAGTGGATTTTTATTTGATATTATCAAAATGTTGTTGGCATATCCGTATGCGCTGCCGGCTGTATTTGTGGGGATTTTTATCTTTATTGCATCTTTATTATTTATTAAAAAGAAGATTCAATCTAGCAGGATATTACAAGAATAAGTAATAATTTGCATATTAGTAAAGTTATGCTAGAATTTCATTCTTCTTTATATACTCCCACATATCAAGAATACGCAAGAATAAATTAAGGTTTTATAATGGAAAAGATTTTAGATATAGTTGAAATGATAGCTTCAGAAAATGGTTTGCCACAAGACCAAGTCGTATTAGCGATTAAAGATTCTATGGTCAAAATGGCAAAAAAAGAGATTAACGAGAATGCAAACTTTGTGGTTATAGAAGATTGGGGCGCTAAAGAATTGCGTCTTGTGCAAAAGATGATTGTATGCGATGATTCTTCTTTTAGCAAAGATTTAGAATCTACGCATATCCCTCTAAATGAAGCTAGAAGCCTTGTAGAGAATGTAAATACAGGTGATGAACTTGAATATCAAATCAATTTAGAGGGTATGAATCGTAATGCGGTAAATAATATATTCCATGATATTACCTATCAGATTCAAAAGCTAAACGAGCAAGAGATACTAAAAGCTTTTGAAAAGGATATAGGTCATATTGTAATCGGGCAAGTGGCGCATGTCGATGATGAGGGGAATACTTCCATAGAGATAGGTGAAACTCGCGCGATGTTATCACTTAAAAATCGCATTAAAGGTGAGAAATTTAAAGTCGGGCAGCCAGTAAGATCTATCCTAAAATCTGTTAGAATCACAAAAAATGGTGTTAAAATCGAGCTTTCACGTACAACGCCAAAGCTACTTGAAGAGCTACTCATGCTTGAAGTGCCAGAAATAAAAGATGGCGAAGTCTCAATCTATAAAATCGCACGCATACCCGGTGAAAAGGCAAAAGTAGCCCTTTATACAAATAATCCAAAGATTGATCCAATCGGCTCTGCTGTCGGTGCAAGAGGCGTGAGAATTAATGCTGTAAGCAAAGAATTACATGGCGAAAATATAGACTGCATTGAATACTCAAGTGTGCCAGAAATCTTTGTAGCAAAGTCTCTATCTCCAGCCCAAGTCATCTCTGTGAAATTGCAGAAAGCAGATACAGAAGAAGAGAAACCAAAGGCAATAGTGCAAATCGCAAAATCACAGAAGTCAAAAGCCATAGGTAAAGCAGGTGTGAATATCCGCCTTGCAAGCATGCTAACAGGCTATGACTTTGAGCTGCAAGAAGTAGCCGATAAGCCTAACGAACAAGTAGCAAATAAAGATTCCATAGAAAAAGATGAAGAGAAAAAGCTAGGACTAGAAGCATTAGAATCTCTTTTTAAAGGCAACTCATAATGGCATTACTCTCACTCAATGAGATAAGTAAGCAATATGACACAAAGCTACTTTTAAAAGAAGCACACTTTAGCATTGACACACATGAAAAAGTCGCAATAATAGGCAAAAATGGCTGCGGCAAAAGCACACTTTTGCAAATCATAGAAGGAAAAATACCACAAGATTCTGGACAAAGAATTGTAAAAAATGATATTGAGATTCTATCCCTGCCGCAACATATTAGCTTTAATCCCAATCATAGCGTAACAGAAGTGCTTGAAAATAGCCTTTATAATCTCAAACAATCACATAAAAGACTACAAGAAATCATGCAGCAAGAAGACTTTGCAAACAACACCTTGCTATCAACAGAATACAATATACTGCATTCATACATCGATAGGCATGATGGCTGGGATTTAGAGCTTAAGGTAAAAAATATTATGCACTCTTTTGGACTAGAATGCTTTGCAGATAGACTTGCTATAACACTTAGCGGTGGTGAGCAAAAAAGGATTATGTTAGCAAGCATTCTCATTAAAAGTGCGGATATTATTATCCTTGATGAGCCGACAAATCACCTTGATGTCGATATGGTTGCTTTCTTAGAAAATTATTTAAAAAACATGCAAGCAAGTATTATTTTTATCAGTCATGATAGATATTTTATTGATAATCTTGCTACAAGGATTGTAGAGCTTGATAATGCTAAGCTTACAAATTTTAGCGGTGGTTACCTTTCATATCTTCAAGCAAAAGCACAAATGCTAGCAAACCTAATGAAAGAAAATGAAGCCTTAAAAAAGATTCTAAAAACAGAAGAGCAATGGCTACAAAAAGGCGTACAAGCAAGAAGAAAAAGAAATGAAGGCAGAAAAGAGCGATTAATGCAACTGCGAGAAAAAGTAAAATCCATGCCAAGCCTTGCTAGAAGTATCACTCAAACACTTGAAAAAACACTCAAAGAATTGCCAAAAGATTCTATAAAAAACACAAAGAAAATGCTATTTGAGCTAAAAGATATTACGCTTTATATTCATGATAAGCCACTTATTAAGAATCTTAATCTGCGTATCATGCAGCAAGAAAAAATCGCTATCGTAGGAAAAAATGGTAGTGGTAAAAGCACCTTGCTTCATTGTCTTTTACATGAAGACCCCTTATTTCTAAAAGCAAAAGGCATTCATTTTCAAGGCGAGATATTAAGAGGCGATATAAATATTGGCTATTTTGATCAGCATAAAAAAATGCTAGATCCTACAAAAACACTCATTGAGACATTTTGCCCTAATGGTGGGGATAGAGTGAGTGTGCGTGGAAAAAATATACATGTATATGGCTATCTTAAAAGTTTTTTATTTCCTAAGGAAGATTTAGAAAAAAAGATAGGTATGCTTAGTGGTGGGGAGCAATCAAGGGTGGCACTTGCCCTATTGTTTTCAAAGCAGTATGACTGCCTTATTCTTGATGAACCTACAAATGATTTAGACATTGCGACAATGAATATTTTAGAAGATTATCTTATGCAAAGTGAGTGCGCTATCATTTTTGTAAGCCATGATCGATATTTTACGGATAAAATCGCACAGCGACTTTTAGTCTTACAAAATTCTATGGATTCTATGCAGCAAAACTATATTATCACTCATGCGAAATATAGTGAGTTTTTAGACACACAAAGCGAATTGCAAGAGATTTATACATTGCAAAATGAACTCAAAGATTCTAAAGGACAAGATTCTATAAAAAAAGATTCTATACAGACTGAAACAAAATCCAATAAAACACAAGAGATTCCAAAAAATGAGGCAAAACCAAAAAAGCTAAGCTATAAAGACCAAAGAGAATATGATAGCCTAGAAGAAGATATAGAGAGACTTGAAGCATGTATTAAAGATTTAGAATATAAGCTAGGCACACCAAGTGAATATGAAAAATATGGAATCCAAACTTTAAGTAATGAATTAGAAGAAGCAAAAAAAGCTCTTGATTATAAATGGCAAAGATATGAAGAATTGAGTATGAAACTATAAAGATATATCTATTGATTTGTCCAAATTAAGATAACACACAAAAGCCATTAATGGACTTTGCATGGAAATAAGACAATAAACAATATTGATTTAAAAAATATAAAACAACAATATTTATACTTAAAAAGTGTGGCTCTATAATCTTTTACAATATTTATTCATAACGGTATGCAATGAATTTTAAACAATATTGTATGGTTAGCCTATTTGTTTGTGATAATATTGTTTATTTTGTACTATAAACTTCATTTTATTGTGTTAGAATCGCCCACATGTAATGATTTACTGTGTGATTTGGCGATAATCTTTGACTTTTATGTGATAAGTTAGCTTACAGGTTTATTGTGATTTTTAATATTAAGGGGACATTATGAAATCTTTTCTTAAGTTTTTGCTGCTCAAAGTAAAATATGGAAAATTAAATTCTTTCTCACGAGATGTTTATAAGTTCAGCGGTCGTAGTTCTATGGTTGAAGAGAAATTTGACTTTTTAGAACAATATAGCAGTGATTTAAAAGAAATAGATATTAAGCTATATTGTAAATTATCAAACGAAGACAAACAAACTTTTGTGTTGTGGATATTGAAGCGTTGGTGCTTTATACACAACAGACTAATGGGGGGGGGGGGTAACATTCCCAAAGGAATATGATTGGATATTGTTTAAAACCAATGCCTTGTTTTTTGAGGCAGAAATTCTTTGCAATAAAAGAAAGACAATTGATGACCCCTTAAAATTGCAAGTCAATCATAAAGAAATTCTTTATATAAATCCGCATTGCCCCTTTCCAGCAGATTCTAGGATATTAAGGGAATCTTTTTATAATGTTTGTCTGTTGGTGCATACCTTCTTTTTAAAAGAATATTATTTAGAAGGATTTAATCCAAAAAATGGCGAAACAATTATTGATTGCGGTGGTGCGATAGGCGATACGGCATTATTTTTTAACGCATATTACCCAGATTCTGATATACATATTTTTGAATGTAGTGATAGGGATTACGCTTTGTTGCAACAAAATATTGCGATCAATAAGAAACAAGACAAGCTTTTTGCACACAAAAAAGCAGTTGGAGAAAAGAATCAAGACTTATATTTTATGGGTTGGTATGTTGCAAACCAAAAAACAGAAAGTGGGGTTAGGATAGATTGTGTTAGTTTGGATTCCTTTGTAAAAGAACATGATATACAAAATATTGGATTAATTAAAATGGATATAGAGGGTGCAGAACAAGATGCACTTAAAGGCGCAAAAGAAACTATTCTTAAGTTTAAGCCAAAACTAATGATACCCATATATCATTTAGAAAATGATATTGTAGAAATTCCAAAGTTTTTACATGACTTGGGACTTCCAATGGAGTTTCGAGTAAAATGGACTGATTTGCGTTTTGGCTATTATGATTTTGTTTTGTTTGTAAGATTTTTATAATTGTTGGCAACCAATATATAGCTATGTGTCTATAGGCTACACCAATATATCTTCCGCATTTTAAAACAAGTAGGAATAAGAATCTCTGCGATTTCTAGGTTTCGCAAAAGCCTTTCTTTTTTGCATCATGGAATAAATATTGCAAAATGGGAATCTAAATCCCCTGCTAAATTTAATCAAAGAATTATGTATAGTAGATGTATTAAATGTTAAACAATAAAGTTAGCCCATTTTACCTATTACCCACAAAAACACTATATTATAGCATGTTTAATAATATGCTTCTCCTGATATTGGGGTATTTGTCTGCTTACCTTTTATTCTACTTGGGCTTGCTGGAGATATAGATTCTGTAAAAAATACACACAATTCTGAAAAACGGGGAAGAGGGTCTCATAACCCCTATGTTAAGTTTATCTAATATGACACAACAAAAATCGTAGCGACAATTTATACCCAAGTCGCAAAAACACTTTCACAATATTTTATTAATGCTCCTCAATTGGCACAAGTCGGCTTTCCATATTTTGTTCTGTCTCATAAGCCGCAATTATTTCTCGCACCCTCTCGCCTTCAATCACCTCTTTTTCAAGTAGCTCTTGTGCCATAGTCTGAATAGCACCGCGATAATCGCGTAAAGTTTGTTTGACATGTGTGTAATGCTCTTCTAGCTTTGTTTGGATAAAGGTATCCATTTTTTGTGCGGTTTCATTGCTATATTCTCTTGAGTTGCCCCCACCGCCGCCAAGAAAGCGATTTCTCGCAGTAAAGTCTTCAAGCACCATAAGCCCAGAAACATCAGTCATACCATAATATACTGCCATATTTTTAAGAATGCCTGTCGCACGGCGTAAATCATCAGAAGCACCATTTGATATTTCTTCTAAAAATACTTCTTCAGCACCCCTACCACCAAGCAATACATCAATGGTTGCAAGCATTTCATGTTTTTGTTCTAAATGGCGATTTTCTTCAGGTGTGTGTAGCGTATAGCCTAATGCACCCATGCCACGCGGGATAATAGATACTTTATTTACTCTATGCGCCCCTTTTGTAACCTCACCCATTAAAGCATGTCCGCTTTCATGATAAGCGACTATCTTTTTCTCTTTTGGTGAAAGTCTGCGAGATTTCTTCTCTAAGCCTATCATAGTTCGTTCCATCGCTTCTTTGAAATGCTTTTGTGAGACTTCTTTTTTATTCTCTCTGCCTGCAAGTAATGCTGCTTCATTAATAATATTTGCCAAATCAGCACCTGCTAAACCAGCCGTAAATTTCGCGATTTCATTCAAATCTACATCTTTGCTTAATTTCACACCTTTAATATGCACTTTCAAAATCTCAATACGTCCCTTAAAATCCGGTGCATCAACTAATACTTGTCTATCAAATCTGCCCGGTCTAAGAAGTGCTGGATCAAGGATTTCAGGTCTGTTTGTAGCGGCTAAAACAATAACGGGTGCATTACTGCCAAATCCATCCATTTCTGCTAAAAGCTGATTTAATGTCTGCTCTCTTTCATCATTCCCACCGACAACAGACCCTGCCGCACGACTTTTTCCTATCGCATCAATCTCATCGATAAAGATAATACTTGGGGCTTCCTTTTTTGCCTTTTCAAATAAATCACGCACACGACTTGCACCAAGCCCAACAAACATTTCAATAAAGCTACTACCACTCATTGAGAAAAAGGGGACATTTGCTTCCCCTGCAACAGCCTTTGCAAGTAAGGTTTTACCAGTCCCCGGAGGTCCCACAAGTAATACACCCTTTGGAATCTTCGCACCAACCGCTGCATATCTATCAGGGTATTTTAAGAAATCCACGACTTCCACAACCTCTTCTTTTGCTTCCTTGTTACCCGCCATATCATCAAATCGCACATTTGGTCGTTCTGCATTAATCAACTTGTTTGCATTTCCTAGTCCAAACATACCGCCACCCATATTGCGTTGTATGCGACTTGTTAAAAGCATCCAAAGTCCTATGAAAATAAACATAGGGAGTAACCAGCCGATTAAATCTGTAAAAAAGTTTTGCTCACTAAATCCGCTATAGCTTACCTTATGTTCGTCTAAAAGCGGTACAAGCGTTGTATCTTGCACTTTTTTTGTAGTGTAATAGATAGTGGGATTGATAGTTTTACTCACACCTTTTACCATTGTTTGACCGATAGATACACTCTGAATCTGCCCGCTTTTAATAAGCTGCTTAAACTCTGAATATTCAATCGTTTGACTAACGCTATTACCACCTAATCTACCAAAAATACTAGAATCATCAGTAGAAAAAGACTTATATAAAATGATTGATACAATTCCAAGAATAATAAAAATAAAAACAGGATTTTTTGATATTGGCGGTTTGCCATTGTTTGAATCATTATTTGCCATTTTTTCCTCTTTTAAAAATACAAAATTACGCAATTATATTATTTTTTTATAAACTTGAAACATAACCATTCATCAATTTGCTTTTTTTCTAGCAGTGTTAGCTCTTTAAAACCTTCAAGTATTTTTGCTTCATGCTCTTGTAAAATGCCAGATAAAATCAAGATTCCATCTTGTTTGAGATAAAAGATTAAATCTTTTTTAAGCAGTAAAAGCACAGAGCTAACGATATTTGCACATATTACATCATAGCTTTTTGGCACTTCAAATTGCTTTAAACTCTGCAAACTACCCTGCCATATTTCTTTGTATGAAAGGTTATTTATCACAAAGTTTTTCTTACTTTGATTGCAAGATTCTATATCTGTATCACACGCATATATATTTGCGTGCAATTTTGCGGCAACAAGTGATAAAATGCCACTGCCACAACCTACATCAAGCATATTTTTATTTCTTAAATCCATTTTACTAAGCAAGGCAATACACATAGCTGTTGTCGCATGGTGTCCGCTCCCAAAGCTAAGTGATGGGTCAATGATTAGATTCTCATAATCCTTATTTTCTTCATACCAACTTGGGCGGATATAGAATCTAGCGCATATAACAGGCTTTATACTTTGCTTGTATTCTGTAATCCAGTCCTTATTTTGACATAAGAAAATATTTGCATTGATTCTAATTTGTGGAATCTTGGGGGTATATTTTGGGCTATTTTTACAAAAAAGTAAATGCTTTGCTTGTGCTCTTTTTAGTTTTTTATTTGCATGGGCTATAAGTTTCTTATTAAGAAAATCGCCTTTTTTCTCTTTTAAATTCCTTTGGGCTAGTAACTCTTTGGCTATAAAAGGCGTGTAAGAAGATTGTTTAAAATCATAATGGCATGAATGCAGATTCTGTGTTTCTCTCTGTGCTTTTATAGTTTTCTTAGATGAAATAAGTGGTAGGTTATAAAGCATTATCTCATCTGTGTTTATATCAAAACTTTTTGCTATCTCTTGTATTTTTGTATGTATTTTTTGCAAGATAGATTCTATCTCACTTTGAGATTTATCGGTCCGCCAGATAAGCTTTTGTCCTTTAGAATCTAGTGATAGCATATTACTATCAAGCTGTTTTCCTTTTATCGTATAAGGCAATAGCTGATTATCATTCATTGGAATCCTTTTTCTAGTCTTTAAAGGGTAGTAACAATGTGAAATTATAACAAAACAAAGCATAGATATAAATTTACACTACAAAGCAAAAACCTATAAAAATACATTATAATTACGCAATTTATACAAGCGAGAAAACAATGACAAATAAGCGTTATACAGATTCTGAAATATTAGATCTCATGCAAAATGCTTCTCTCAAAGAGTTAGGCAAAATGGCGTATGAAACTAAGAAGGCATTGCACCCTGATAATATCACTTCATTTATCGTAGATAGGAATATTAACTATACAAATATTTGCTGGGTGGATTGTAAATTTTGTGCGTTTAAGAGAAAGTTGGGGCAAGAGGGGGAATATATCTTAAGTTTTGATGAGATAGATTCTAAGATTGATGAACTTTTAGCGATCGGTGGCACACAGATTCTATTTCAAGGTGGGGTGCATCCTAAGCTAAAGATTGATTATTATGAGAATCTTGTAAAACACATTGCTGAAAAATATCCAAGCATTACGATACATGGATTTTCAGCGATTGAGATTAACTATATCGCAAAAATCTCAAAGCTAACAATACATGAAGTTTTAGTGCGTTTGCAAAAGGCTGGACTCTCTTCAATCCCGGGTGCTGGGGCAGAAATCCTTAGTGATTCTGTGCGTGATATTATCGCTCCTAAAAAACTTAGTGCTGATGAGTGGATTATGGTGCATAGGGAAGCACATAAAATTGGTATGAAAACTACTGCTACAATGATGTTTGGAAGTATAGAAAAAGATGATGCTATTATAGAGCATTGGCGTAGAGTAAGGGATTTGCAAGATGAGTTTGGTGGCTTTAGAGCGTTTATCTTATGGAGTTTTCAACCTTTAAATACGCCGCTTAGTGCTGAATTTCCGCATTTACAAAAGGCGAGTTCAAATAGGTATTTGCGACTTTTAGCATGTAGCAGATTATACCTTGATAATATTGCAAATATCCAAAGTAGTTGGGTAACGCAAGGAAGCCATATAGGGCAATTAGCCCTTTTATTTGGTGCAAATGATCTAGGTAGCACTATGATGGAAGAAAATGTCGTTTCATCAGCTGGGGCATGCTACTCTATGAGTAAAAATGAGATGATTAAGCTTATACAAGATATTGGCGAAATCCCTGCTAAACGAAACACAGCATATGAAATGCTTGAGATTTATTGAGTAATTGATTCTGAGATGTTTGATAGGTATTAGATTCTACATTTCATTTATTTTTCACATATATCATATCAGTAATCACCGCCAGAACTACCTTGATTTATCTCATTGGTTAATCTTGTAAGATGCGCATTTGTAAAGGCTTTGCCATTAGCACATTTTCCACTGATTAGTTTGCTATTTTGTGTGTTTGCTTGCCAGATTAGCCTGTTTCCTTTATAATAAACTTTTACAATGCCATTGATTTTACCATTTGTGTATGGCATTTTCGAAAATATATCTCCGCTTCGATAATAGTGTTTGTCAACGCCATCCTTTTTTCCATTTTCTCTCCTTGCTACCACCTAAAATATATTGTATTGGCTTACCTTTTGCCCTATTCATTAAAAACCCAATCCACTCATTATTGTTATTATATAGCGTTTTTAGTGGTAGATATATATGTTGCTTGGAATATTCATCAAGCTTTACTTCTTCAAATTTTTTTAGTTTTTGTTGTG
>NZ_FZMS01000069.1 GCF_900198365.1 Helicobacter bilis
AGTAAATAAAATAAAGGGGGTTATTTTTATTTTTTTAAGGCTTTCATCTTGTGGTAACATTGTAATGATTTACCCTTTTTTATAGCAGGAATTCACGCATATAGGTAATTCCTACCATAAAAAAGGGTAAATCATTACAATGTTACCACAAGATGAAAACTTTTACTAAAAAAGGATATTAACAAAATGACACTCTCTCTAAACCCATCAGTAATCCAAGACAAAGAAAAAAACACAGAAATACAAGTAAATAATATAGATTTAGTTACACAACATAAACCAATGCCACAACAAGAAGCACCAAACACAGCAGTTTTAAACACACAAGAAAACAATACAGAATCTAGAATAAACACACAAGAGCTAACACAAGCACAGCAAACACAAGATTTTGCATATGCAAACGACCCAGAGTATATAGAATTCACAAAACAACAACTAGAAGCAAAAAAGCAGCACAGAATCTAAAAGACTCAAGCAAAATAGAAGATGAAATAGATAAAAGCATAGCAAAAGGCATGCATATTGTAAAAAACAACCCCGCTAGCTATATTAACCGCCCCTAAATACATGTTACGGGGACACTCTATGCTAAAAGACCAATTAGAAGCAGAGGGGAGAAAACTATATGACTATGCAGTAAAATATAATGCAAAAGCAGAGACACTAGGATTAACAAGCTTTGATAAAGAAAAGCTAGAACATGCAAGAATAAGACAATCGCTAAAAGGTATAACAGACCCAAAAGAATTAAATAAAGAACAAAAAGAGTATCTAGAAAGAAATCAAGGCTTTATAGACTGGGGCTATGATAAAGTATTTACAAAAGAAAGCAAACATCATGAAGAATTATTAAGAAATGAAACAAGAAAAGAGGTTAAATCACAAGCACTAAACCAAGCCTTAGCTATGGTATCATCAAATACAAGTCTTACAGATATATTTAGGGGGAAAGAACACAGCAAAGAGCAAAGACAAACAATCTTAAATGAGGGGTAGGAATTAGCAAAAAAGACATGGTTATAAAGCATTTGTATATGTAAAAGAAACAGGGGATTATGCATTTATTGATGATAAAAATCAATTATTACATATAGACTCTAAAAGCATAATAAAAAACTTTGACAAGTTTGTAGTGAATAACTATAACGATATTGTAATGACTTCTATCCCCGTAGCTGGATGGGGAGCAAAAGGCGCACAAAAAGCTATGAGTAAAGCAGGGTGGCTAAAAACAGCAAGTAAAGAAGCTGCAAAAGTAGGGGCGATAAGCTTTGCAGCAAGCCCGCTAGATTATGCAGCACAAAGAAATTATATAGAAATGGATATAGACCCAGCACAAATGCTAAATTATGCAACAGGTAATGCAATAGGTAATGCAGCAGGGACAATGGCAGCAGCAGGTTTAATAAAAGGGGTAAGTATAGAACTTAACAATATCAATAAAATAAAACGAAAAGTGTGCAAACTTGAAAAATCAATGAAAAATAAGGATTTAAACATTGCAAAGTAAGATATTAATAAACAAGCTCAAAGATAATGCAGAATTAGCTCAAGCAGCTTATGGATATTATGATTTAATGACAACAGACGATAATCAATTATTCATCATATTGAAAGATGAATATGGCAAAAATAAGACAGATTCTAGTGAAAACTTTGTTACAAAACAAATTACTCTCGTTGATATTATGAATATCGCATTTCAGTATGTTGTATGAACTAGAGACAAATGATCTTTATAAAATAAATAAACTTAAAGGCGATTTTGCCCCACTCCAAGCGCAAAACTTTTTGAAAAATATGATTTACTTATGCAACGGTCCAATACAGAATCTGGAGGCTATAAATTTTTGCATCCCCAAACCTTGCATCCATATATAAGGACAAAGAATAAACTATCTGAAGTTGTTATGTTTCTCAATATAACAACCCCTATCTTCTGACATCTGTTTAGAATCTAGTGTATCTTGTGCCATAGGTTTTGCAACTTTCTCGGTAAGCACAGATTCTAATCTCTCATTATCTTTCATTTCGTCCCCTTACATTAATGCTTGAGATTATAGAATCTAGCTTTTTTGAATTTTTACCGTCTAAAAACTCTTTAGCTAAATGCGATTCTATAACACAATAGCCTTTATGCTGTATGAATACAATTTGCTTTTGTTTTAGAAGTGTAGTAAGTTCTTTTTTTTACGCCTTTCTTACTCATAGATAGCATTTTTGCAGACATATCATTAACTATGAAATATTCATTCTTGCTATTTAGCTTTGCGATGAGATTATATACTGCATTTATATCTCGTGCTATAATTAAATCTAGTTTGCCATCATTTCGCACTTTTACTACTTTTGCTTCATATTCTTCATAAAGATTTAGTGGATAGCTAAGTGTATTGCTATAAATCATGCCATGATAATAATGCGGTAAAACTACGCATAAGATTCCAATAGGTGAGCTAGAAATAGTCCATATTTTCACATTTTTATGTAGAAGATTCTGTGTTTTGCAGGGTTTAAGCAGGGGATTTATATCCTTTTTTTGCGATTAGTCTTTTCATTTTATCTTGCGTGATACGCACGACTATATGCGTATGATTTGCGTATTGATGAGGGGATTTTGTCGGCATAAAGATATCTTTTGCAAGCCCAATATCAAGAAAAAGTCCATCTTTATTACTATCTCTAATCTCAAGCCTTGCAATCTCATTTAGCATGGCTAGGGGCTTTTTGGTTGTAGCTAAAATCCTATCGCTAGAATCTGTGTGGATAAAAACTTCTATATAGTCGCCAATTTCTTCATCGCCAGTTATGTAGGCGTTGGGTAGTAATACAATTTTACTAGAATCTATATTCTTGTCATTTTGAGTGTCAAGCAAAAAATCTTTTCTAGATTCTATGTTAGATGTTTCGCTTCGCTCAACATGACAATTTGTTATAGAATCTAATCTCTTGTTGTTTTGTGCTTTAATCTTCGCGGTCTGCCTAAGTGGCATAGAATCTAGACTATCTTTTCTGCATGGTTTTGCCAAATAGATTCCATGTTGAGTTTTTTTTTACAACGCAGAGTGTTTGCATAGTGCCGATACAATCTGCTAAATCATGTTTAGCTAAACTCTCTTTTGCATGTGTTTCTTTTTCCATATTGTATCTTGTGCTTTTTTGCTTATACACTACTGCTCTCCGCGTAACTGATAGGTAATATCCCCCGCTCCAAGCCCAATGATTATACCCTCACTCAATGTCTCTATGACGCAATTTTTAGAATCTAAAAGCAAGATTTTCTCTTTATCTCGCTTTATCTTACTTGCAAAAATGGGCTTATATTCACCAAAAAGTGTGGCAAAATCAAAGTTAATAGGCTCTTCTCCAGCCGCCCAAACAGGCAGTATGACTAATCTATCACAATCCTTAAAGCATTTACAAAAGGCTTCTAAATTATCACGCAGACGCGAGTATTTATGCGGTTGAAAAATCGCTGTGATTTTGTAGCTATTTTTAGAATCTTGTTGTAATACTTTTTGTGCTTCTAAAAGTTTTGCGTATTTTTTCGTGGCTTCAAGTGTTGCGACAATCTCTGTTGGGTGATGTGCGTAGTCATCGATAATGCAAGGGGTATTGTCGCTTAGATTCCGTAATATATCAAAGCGTTTTTTAATCCCCTTAAATGCTAAAAGATTGTTTTTAATCTCTTCTAGCGGTAATAAATCCATTGCACTTAAAACCGCTATACTCGCATTCAACGCATTATGATAGCCAATCCCATAAATGCTAAACTGCCCCAAATCTTTTAGCATAAAAGTAGTATAAGGCAATAAACCTTTCAACTCATAAGTGATATTTTTTATATCATCATCTGGATAAAGACAGGTAATTGCACTAGATTCAAAGTTAGAATCCTTTAGTCTTACATAAAGATTCCGTAAAACTTCACATTGCATATTTAGCACGACATGTTTTCCTTGCTGCATAAAAGAGAGATAGGCATCTTGTAGTTTTTTAAAGTCATTATCATAGCTTTCTAGGTGTTCGGCTTCTGCGTTAATCACTATGCTTTTATATGGATTTGAGTTAAGAAAGCTTTTATCACTCTCATCTGCTTCAAAGACCAATAAATCATCTTTAGACACTCTCACATTTGAGTTAAACTCTTTGCTAATCGCCCCAATAATCGCCCCACTATGTGGCAAGATAGCAGCTAATATTGCACTCGTGCTAGACTTGCCATGAGCCGCACAAATGCTTAATACTCTCTTTTTGCTTAATAGAATCTTTAAGGCTTCCTTGCGAGATAGAATCTCTTTATTTAGCCTTTTAGATTCTATAATCTCAATATTAGAATCTTTTATAATTGCTGAATGGATAATCAAATCTTTATTGGCTATCACTTCCTTATTATGCGGTATGTTGATGGCTATACCCTCATCTCTTAGCGTCTGTGTGATTGAAGTGTCTTTAATATCTGAGCCACTTACAATAGCCCCTTGCGCCTTTAAAAATCTAGCCAATCCACTCACACCAATCCCGCCAATACCAATAAAATGCACTTTGAGTTGATAAAAATCCATAGCAAACCTTAAATTTATTTGAAACTTGATAGCTTTCTAAGTCTATAACAAAAAGCAAAATTATAATATTTTTTTGTGTTTTTGTGGGATGATTACACTAGAATCTACTTCCCACAAAACCCATAATGGCTAAACATTTTTTCTAGTAAAGATTCTATTAAGTTATAAACTTCTCTAAAACCATCATCACTATTACAATAATATGGATCTGGCACATCAACTCCATTATCAAAATCGCCTAATTTTACCACTTTTTCCTTTGGGAAGCCTAGTGCTAAAATATCCCTTTTATTATTAGAATCCATTGCTACAATAAGGTCAAACTCCATATCACCATAAACGCGAATAGGGCGGGATTTCTGCATAGATATATCAATGCCATTTTCCTTTGCTATGCGTATAGATTGCCTGTGTGGTGGCTCTCCGCGATGAAAGGCACTCGTCCCACAAGAATCTATTTTTAGATTCCATTCAAATCTATCATTCATGCTTCTTGCTATGCCTTCTGCTAAAGGCGATCTGCATATATTTCCTAAGCATACAAATAAAACACTTTGTAATTTCATGCGTTTTCCTTGCAAAAAAATGCTAGAATTATAGCAAAAATTTTTCTTTCATTAAGGGTTATTCGTGGCGATTAGTATCCGCATTTTATTCTTTATTGCACTTGTGCTGCTGCACATCTTTATTTATTATATGCTGTTTAAAAATATTTCTACAAGTCCTGCTATAAGGCATGTCGGCAAACTCATTGTAATTTGTAATTTCCTTTGTATTGTTGTATTCTTAAAGCTATATCACACACATATTGATTCCATGCTTTATACGATTTTATCAAGCACACTTGGGGTGTTTTGGATAAGTTGCAATATCGCTTTGCTTGTGTTTATTGCGACTTTGTTTATACGATTTTCTTTTGGTGCATTTGTGCTTGAAAGGGTGCAGATTCCAATCATTTTAATAGCTTGGTGTGCCATCATTGCTTTAACGCTTTTAAGCTTTTATTTGAATGCCAAAGAGCCAAAGATAACCACCACGCAAGTCTCACTGCAAGGTATCACAAAGCCACTAAATATTGCCGTTTTGACTGATATGCACATCGATGTCTTAATGGATAAAAAGGCAGTCGTAAAGATTGTAGAGCAGACTAATAGCACCATGCCAGATATTATCCTGCTTGGCGGCGATATTGTGGATAATTACTATCATATCGTAGAAGATTCTGTAAAAGAGTTAGCAAATCTCAAGGCAAAGTATGGAATCTATTATGTGCTAGGCAACCATGAATATTACTATGATACCTATACGATTATAAAAGCCTTAAATGATTTGGGTATCACAACGCTTACAAATCAAGCTATGGTCTTGCGGAATCTTGGCTTAAATATCGCAGGAATTGCGGACTTAATGGGAAGTAGAGAGAAGTTTAAAGATAGTGTGCTAGTCCCAGATTTAGAAAAGACACTAGCCTATACAGATAAGCAATACCCAACGATACTACTCGCACATCAGCCAAAGGTTTTGAAATTATTGCAAGGTGAAGACATAGGACTTGTAGTAAGCGGACATACACATGGTGGGCAAATATTCCCATTTCATTTATTTGTATTGCTAGATCAGCCATTTTTATCGGGATTACATTCATGGGAGCATAAAGGTAAAAATACACAAATCTATGTTAGCAATGGTGTGGGCTGGTGGGGTATGCCTATGCGATTATTTGAGAGAAGAGAGATTAGCTTATTGCAAATCATTCCGAGTGAGATGTAGAATTGATATGCATAATTTACCTTTTTAAGAGAGCCTTATTTTAAAATGAAAATGGGGTAGAGTTTATTAATAAACCTTATATATATGGATATTTGTAAATCAGTTTAGTATTTTTAGTTTATTTTAGCTTGGTTTGCGTGACTTTACAGCCCCTATTATATACACTTTGTTTATTTATAAACCATCTTGTTGTCATATATGAACACCCAAACTCAAATCTTAAAATCACAATCATCATAATCGTTCAATCTCACTCATCATATATGTAAAACATAGAGATTGCCGATTATTGTACTTTTCAAAAAAAATGAAGTATAGATATATTATGCATGTTATGTTAAAACAAAACAATGGACGAAAAATATATAAAGTTTCTGATTTACTCGCATACAAAGCGGTACATTTTATATTTTGAAATTAAAAAGTATGCCGGAGATATTATGCTATGATTAAGTTAGGGAATCTACAAAAGCAAGTCTCAAAAAACTTGCAAGTAGA
>NZ_FZMS01000070.1 GCF_900198365.1 Helicobacter bilis
TTGTGGAATCTTGTTTTTTTTGTGTTTTTGTTAGTTTCTTGTTGTTTTATGTTTCTATTTGTATTCTTTCTTTTAAAGCTCTGTTTGCGTTTGCTTTTGTGTAAGAGTGTGCTAGATTGCATTGTTATTATATTTGAGATTCCGTGTTTATCATTCTTTAAGTGCAAGCAAACTCTTTATGGGATTGCTAGAATTTGTTTTATTTGCGTTTCTTTGTGCTTTGTGAGAAGTGGGGGGGGGGGGTCATGTTGTTTGTGGCTAGTTTCTATCGTGCTTAACACATTAGATTTATGTTACATGTTGACCTTTTTAATGCTTTTAGAATCTTATATTGTTTTATGCATTGTCTAGGTGTTAGGTTTTGTATTTTTACCATTTTACACCTTATAATCCTGCCACACACATAAGGAGCAGAAACTGGATTTCTACATTTTATTATTTCTATACAAATACACACTTCTATTGCTTATACATTATTCATAATCTCTAAAATACCCTTGAATTTTTTTTGTGGAATCCATCGCGTTTTATCATGCAAGATAAAGCTAAATGTTTTTTCATGGGAGAAGTTAATATGGGTTTTAGGAAAAAGATTTCACCTGGTGTTATAAGTGCGGTATGTGTGTTTGCTTTTGTAGCATGTGGTGATAGTAAAGGCACACCAAAGTGTGATGACAAGGAAGTGCAAAAAGAATTTGGCATGAAGTTTGTAAAAATATTCGGTATGGGATCAGATATGTCTAAAGATATAGACAAAAAGGATGTAGAAAAGTTTGTAAAAAGTATCGAGTTTCAAAATACTATTACAGAAAAATTTGATGAAGCGCAAAAAAGCTACTTGCAAGACAAAAATACAAATGGATCTCAATGCAGTAGAAGATTTTATGTATCTAACAATGGGGTGTAGTGAAGAATTTACAGATGGTATTATTTTAAAGCCGGGTGAAAGACTAACAAAAGATAATATCGAACAAATAACGATGAAAACACTTGACGAGCAAATAAAACAAATGGATAAAGAACACAATGAAAAAATGAGAGCAAAGAGTGGTGAAATGGATGAGATGGATAAGACTATGGAAGAGGAATGGCATAAGGCTATAGAAGAGGGACTATATAAAGCAATGAAAAAAGAGCGAGAAGAGACGAGAAAAGAGTCGGAAGCACAGATACAAGAAATGAAAAAGTCTTTAGATAATTTAATTGGTGAGTTGGTGGATAGTATGGAAAAAGATGAGTTAAAATACACTGCCCAAAGAACAGATGAAGGAAAAACTCATAGTAGAACCACACTGAACCAAAATAATGAGTAAAAATAGATTCTAACTTTTTAAGGTTCTCTTATTTAGAATCTTAACCAATTTTATCCCTCCAAAAAATCTACACCCAACTCAAAGTGGTGCAGAATCTATATCATCACACATTTAAAGATCCTTAATAAAATCTTATAGCTTCAATGCACATGTTTTACGCAATATAGCCTAACATGTCATATTTTAACGACATTCTCTAATCGCCTTGCTATGCTCTATAAGCTCTGGTATATCCTGCAACTTATCTGGTGAGATGAGTTCAAATGTCTCTTTAGCTTGTTTGCAATCCCCTTTTTTATAGAATCCCCAAGCTAAACTATCCAAATATTCAATAGATGTTGGCTCGATAGCAAGGGCTTTGCTTACATACTGCATACCCTCATCAATATTAAAATCATGGATAATCATCAAATATCCCAAAAAATTATAAAAAAATGCGTCATTTTTGCTGAGATTCTCTTTTGCTTCTTTTAGCTCTTCGTTTCGCTTTGTAAGCATGGTTTTAAGCGTATTAATGATTGGTTTTAGAGTTTGTTTATTTTTAGATTCTATCGCCTCATATTCATATACCGCACTAAGCCCTAATAATTCTGCTTTTTTTGTCTGTGCGTATAGCTTACTTGCTATTTTAGATGCACTCTTAAAATCCCCATGTTCTGCATAAACTTGCATAAGCATTTCTTCGCCATCATTGCCAAGCAGCGATTTATTCTCTTTTAATAGCTTTATTGCCTCATCATAATGCTTTAATTGCACTAGAATTGCTACAAACATACGCGCATTTTCTAAGCTTTTATCATCATGGAATCTTTTTGCAAGATTCTCTTGTAGCATATCAAGTTTATTAGCCTTTGCATAGATAGGAAAAAATGTCTGTAAATTTAGGCTATATTCATTATCTGCGATATACATATTGAGATAATGTAAGGCACTATCTATCTCTTTAAGCTTTAAATAGATTGCTACAATTTGATTAAGTGCCTCTAGCTTTAGTTTTGTCCCAGAACTCATGGGATCATCATATACACTTATAAAATGCTTCACAGCCTTTTTAGGCATATTTTCTTGCAAATATAAATTACTCAAAATATAATGTGTATGCAAACTCGGATTTATAGCTATATTCTTTTCAAGCAAAATAATGGCTAGATTGTATTGTTTCTTCCGTATATGGTCTTCTGCGATAATGAGATTTGTATCCACATCATCTAAATTTTTACTCAAAGTTTGGTATTGCTTTGCTATTTCTACTGCCGACTCAATACTTCCAGCTTGACTTTTAGCTAATGCTACTCGCTTTAAAAAATAAATATCTTTTGTTTGCTTATAAAGCTTATCGTATATATCAGCAGCTTCTAAAAAAAGTCCCTGATTCATAAAATCAGCAGCTTTTAGCATGAGAAAATCGGTGGCAATATTTGTATTATAAGTCTGTGTGCTTTGTGTATTTTGACCTAAATTTCTTGTAATATCAGCACAAGCTATATGCAACATTGCAACACATGCTAGACTTATGCGACAAATTAATGCAAAAATATTTGTTTTCATAATCACTCCAACCTCATATATGCTGTGCTAAATAATAACACCTATACAACGGCTTACTAACTCATCTTTATCTTTTTTATACATGCTCCAAAAAGGAAAGGTTTGACATTGCTTTGGTCGAACTTCATAGATAGAGCATTTTAAACTTTTTTCATCAAAAAATACACAACTTATGCCTTTTTCTACATCATCGCATTTTTTTTCAATAAGAGAGAATCTTGTGCCTACTTTCTTAATATAACGCAAACAAAAATCCTCAAAAGGTATATTTAAAAAAGCACTGATTCTCTCTATCTCTGCAATACTTGCAAAAATATAACCACTCTCACCATAGCAACACTTCCCCCCACATTCACTACACTTCCCTGTATTAAACGCAAAGTCAAAGCCATCTTTTTTTATTATATTATCTTGTGTGTGGTGTTTAGAATCTATTTTATCCTGCATATTATCTCTACTTATTTTCATGTCGATTGTGATATTTTATTTGTAAATAAACTGCGTTATTGTAGCAATTTATACTTAATATGCGAAACGATAATCTATCAATATACACACTTTAGAATCTAGAATAACCCTACTATAACAATATTTCAATATTCTCTCACTAAAAATCATTGCAATGTAAAAGATTCTAAAATTAGTCCTATTTATCCCTTAGAATCTCTTGCACACATTCCTTATCACTAAAATACACTTCATTATCTTTAAATATCTGCACACTTTCATCACCCTTGCCTAGCACAAGTAAAACCCAATCTTTTGGTAATTCTCTTAAAGCGAGTTTGATAGCTTCTTTTCTATCAAGGATAATTTGCATAGTAATAGCAGCATTACTTGATTTAATCTCATAAGAAGTGTTTTCTTTAATCTCTATATCTGTTTCACTGAGGCTTTTTGCAAACACACCTTTTGCGATCTCTTGTGCGATACTTAGCGGATTTTCGCTTCTTGGATTATCATTTGTGATATAAATCTTTTTTGCATAGAATCTAGCACAAGCCCCCATTTTCTCACGCTTACTCTTATCCCTATCGCCACCAGCCCCAAACACAACGCTTATATTTTTTGTCTTAAAAGATTCAAAAACCTGCTTCATACCATCAGTTGTATGGGCAAAATCAATGATTACTAAAGGCGTTTTACTTACAATCTCCATGCGACCAGACACACCGCCAAAGTTTTTCACACACGCACAAATACTTTGTATATCTTGCTTTGTGATAGCATGTATTGCAAGTGTTGCTGCCATGAGATTATAGAGATTAAAAAGACCAAAAAGACTAGATTCTATAACGCATTCTTGCATAGAATCTTTTTGCAATCTTAAACTCATCTGTGCGAAAATCCCATCTTGCAAACCATAGGCATTGACAAATAAATGCCCCTTAGATTCCACACCATAGGTAAGGACATGCGGATAAAAACGCATACTAGCACCACTTTTATCATCAAGATTAATTATCTTTATACACTCGCCACTTTGTAGGAACTGCATTTTAGTCTTAGCATAATCTTCCCAAGTCTTATGATAGTCTAAATGATCGCTTGTAATATTTGTGAGAATCTTAAGGCAGAACTCTAAGCCATAGATTCTCTCCTGCTTAATCGCATGTGAGCTAACCTCCATGACAAAGAAATCACAACCCATATTTGCCGCCATATCTATATCTTCATACAACTCTAAAAGGCTGGGCGTTGTGAGTCCCTTTGGCTTTTTTCGTGTGTCATTGATAAACATACCACGAGTGCCAAGCAAGGCGACTTTATAACCCATATCAAGCAGCACAGAATATATAGCCGCTGCCGTTGTTGTTTTGCCATTTGTGCCTGTAATGCCAATTATTTTAATATTTGTATTGAAATACTCTTTTAGATTATCTCTTTCTAAAATGCGGATATTTTGCGGTAAAGATTCTATAAAATGTGCGTTTTGCGGAGTTTTAAGGAATATAGAATCTTGCTGTAACTTTCTTGTATCATCTGTAATGTGTGGTTTCATTTTGATACTTTTTGTTGTTTTTTAGCTTTATTTTTTTTGAGTTTATTATTTGCCGCTTCAATTAAAGGTATAAGCTCCATATCATATCGTGGCAATGAGTCGATATAATGCAGCAATGCCTCAATATAATCATTCTGCACGAGTAAGGATAAAAACTCGTAAAAATCCCCCTTTTCTCCAAATACTAGCTTTGTGTTTATAGGCAATCCGCTGTAAATCTCTTTAAAATCTTTTGTCTTTAATAAGGCTTTGATATCTGCATAACTAATCGCATCATAGCTATCCATTGCTTCATTTTTACTTCTTTGCATAGCCTTTGAAAGCTTATGTGTTTTATTGTCAAAAGCTTCAATGAGAGAAAGTATCATGCGTTGAACTCTATGTTTATTTGAGCGTTTTTCAGCTGCAAGTATGCTTTGATAAAAATCATAAATGCCAATTGCCTCTTGTCCAAAATCCATACCCATATCAGCAAGATAAAGCCCGATTCTAGAATCTAAATCATGCGTATCAAGCCAAAATGCACTCTCAAATAGGTAAAATGCCCCTTGAAAATTACCATTAAGCAATGCCTTAGCACCCTTTTTTTGTAAAAGCTTTTTTGTCATTATATTTGTTTGTTGTAATTGAATAGTCTGCATGATTATCCTTTTACCTTAGCCATTTGTCTTTGCATAAATTCATTTTATACATCGATTTATTCTAGCATAGTTTTATTAATTTGCAATCGTAATAGAAATTTGTTTCATATACTTCATTGCATAATTTGCATTAAAATATTGTCGGGACTAAAGAGAGTTTGATATCACATAATTATAGAGTCTAAAATATTTAGCAGAATATAAGCTTTACATATTGTATTCTCCAAAAAGTTTAGCTAAGATTCTAAACTAACAAATTATAATTGGCACACATTTAAAAAAGGAATGGCTTTTACTTCATTGCATAATTTGCATTAAAATATTGTCGGGACTAAAGAGAGTTTGATATCACATAATTATAGAGTCTAAAATATTTAGCAGAATATAAGCTTTACATATTGTATTCTCCAAAAAGTTTAGCTAAGATTCTAAACTAACAAATTATAATTGGCACACATTTAAAAAAGGAATGGCTTTGAAGGGCTTTAAAATTTTTACAGGAAATGCACACCCAGAGTTTAGCAAAGAGTTAGCAACACACCTTGACTGCTCACTATCAAAGGCTCTTTTAACGCGTTTTAGCGATGGCGAAATTAGCGTGCAAATCAGCGAATCTGTGCGTGGAAAAGATGTCTTTATCGTGCAACCAACCTGCTCTCCAACAAATGATAATCTCATGGAATTACTTATAATGGCTGATGCATTTAAGCGTAGTAGTGCAAACTCTATTAATGCTGTGATTCCGTATTTCGGCTATGCAAGACAGGATAGAAAAGCAGCCCCGCGAGTGCCAATTACTGCAAAGCTTGTGGCAAACCTAATACAGAGTGCGGGTATAAATCGCGTTATCACTATGGATTTACATGCTGGACAGATTCAAGGCTTTTTTGATATTCCAGTGGATAATCTCTATGGGGCGATTATATTTAGGGATTACATACGACATAAAAAAGAGTTGAAAAATCCAATCATTGTAAGCCCGGATATTGGCGGTGTAGCAAGGGCTAGATATTTTGCAAATCAGTTGGGACTAGATTTAGTTATCGTTGATAAAAGAAGAGAGAAAGCAAATGAAAGCGAGGTGATGAATATCATCGGCGATATAGCAAATAAAGATGTCATTTTGCTAGATGATATGATTGATACCGCTGGGACGATGTGTAAAGCAGCCAAAGCATTAAAAGATAGAGGTGCAGCGAGTGTCATGGCGGTTGGCACACACCCGGTTTTGAGTGGTGGTGCGTATGATAGAATCAATGAAAGTGTGCTAGATGAAGTGGTATTAAGCAATTCTATCCCATTACAGCAGACAAGTCCAAAGATTAAGATTCTATCTGTCGCACCGCTTTTTGCTGAGGTCGTGCGTAGGATTTATCATAATGAAAGTGTAAATTCTTTATTTATTTAAAAAGTGGAGGCAATATGCAAAAATATTTGCAATCCCTTTGCATTTTCATATACACTTTGATATGTATCATGCTATTTGGTTTGCATGGTTGTAGTCATGCAAAAGATACAAGCTTTCATAAGGATAAAACAAACAAAGGCTATATCTATGGTGAAGGCTCTGGTCCTAACTTTGATCTTGCAAAGCAGAATGCCTTGCAAGATCTTGCGACAAATTTGCAAGTAAGTATTAAATACTCAACACAACAAAATATAAATCAAAAAAATGATACATTGCAAACAAGCGGTATGAGCAATACATTCTTAGAATCTAAAATTAAAGATATACCATCAGTAGAAGTTGAAAAGACAACAAAGCAAGGCAATAAAGTGAATGTGCGTGTGAGAGTAAGCAGAGATGTTTTAGAAGGCTCTATTGCAAATCGCATAACCCAAGCACAAAGCGAACTATCCTCCATGCTTAAAACTTGCAATCAAGTCTCTTTCTCACAATATAAAAAGTTTAAAGAAATATTAAACGCATTAAAAGAAGATATCGCACTTTATCAAGCTCTAACAAAAAATATGAGTTATGGAAATATTATGCTTTTAGAATTTCAAAATAGCATTTCAACACTTCCTAACTATGCTTTACACTGGGAGCTAGATAGTTTGCATAGCTATAAACAAGAAGCACAAGCTATCCTTACAGCTGAATTAAGCAAATTCATCAAAATCGACCCAAAAGCTAAACAAATACTACACATAAAAGTAAGCAATAATAACCCTTTGCAATTTTTACTAGAGTTTTATGATTGCAAAAATAACCTAGAAAGCACGATACAAATTAACACTCATGCAAATCAGCATGACATACTACAAGGTTCAAAAAAATCCCGTTTTGGTGCAATAGTGTATAAAGCGATTGATGAGTAGTATTGCTAAAATTTGCATAAAACTTAAGCTTTCATACAAATTCCACAACTCCCCAACACTAACCTTTTTAAGTTATAATTCAAGCGATTTTATCACAAAAGGGAAATATGCAACCACTCACTAAAGACATCTTAACGCAGATAAACACCACAATATGTGGCGATGAGAGAAGCCTTGAAGTCCTGCAAAATAAGGGCATTGTAAAAGCCTACACAAAGGGATATAGAATCTACCCAGATAGCGATGAGTTACTAGGCTTTTTGTATGTTTTAAGCGGGAAAGTCCGCTTTTTTAGCGTATCAAGCAATGCTAAGGAAATCACCATTTTTACCATAAGCGAAAAAGAGTGCTGTATCATCTCTACAAGCTGTATTTTATCGCACATTAAGGCTGATGTGGTGTTTGAGTTTATGGAAGATTCTAGCGTGTTTATCCTGCCAAATAAGGTGTTTGAAGCACTCACACAGAGTAATGAATCTATTATGCGTTTTAATCTCTCACTAGTCTCTAAACGCCTAAAACAAGCCTTTGATACCATTAATGATGTAACCTTTAAAAGTCTTAAAAATCGCGTAGTAAAATTTCTATTAAGCAATGCTAAAGATAACCGCGTAGAAGCAAGTCAAGAGAGTATAGCAAATAATATTGGCAGTGCTAGAGAAGCAGTTACAAGAGTGATAAAAGAGCTAAAAACACAAGGGCTAATTGAGACAAATCGCAATGAGATTGTGCTTAAAAATGGGATTTATGAGCTAGGCAAGGCAGAATGCTAGATAAGAATCTTAGACAAAGGGGAGATAATGGATAATGTAATACTTAGCGAAGAAGACACCAAAAAGCGTTATATTGAACCTGCTTTAAGCAAGGCAAACTGGGATTTTGAATCCATTAAAATGGAATATGGAGTAAAAGCCAAAGACTATAAGTTTAGCGAGGGCAAAATTGACATCAAAACAGGCAAAAGAGATAAAAGCACTATAAAAAAGGCTGATTATGTGCTTTTTCACAATGGAATTGCCCTTGCAGTCTTAGAATCCAAGGCTTATAAATACGAAGATAGCGAGGGGATAGAACAAGCGAAAAACTATGCCAAAGCACTTAAAGCCCCCTTTGCCTTTTCTAGTAGTGGCAAGGGCTTTGTAAAATACACGCTTACAAAAGACTTTAAGGGGGTAACAAAAGAGAATTTATCCCTTAATGCTTTCCCAAGCCCAAGGGAGCTGTATGAAGCCTATAAAAAATGGCAAAATCTCACAAATGACAATCTTTTACAAACGCATTGTGATTTAAGCCAAACAACACCGCGTTATTATCAAAACAACGCCATAAATGCCGCCCTAATCGCCGCACAAAAAGGACAAAACAGAATCCTACTTGTCCTTGCCACAGGCACGGGCAAAACTCTCATCGCCTATCAAATCGCCCACCGCCTTTTTAATCAAACCCTGCCAAATGGCAAAAAGATAGAGAAAATTCTCTATCTAGCTGATAGAAATGAGCTTATAAACACCGACACCACAAGAACTTTTAAAAGCTTTGCCAAAGGTATTTATAAGATAGAAAATCGTAATTTTAAAAGCGGATATAGTTTGTATTTTGGAATCTATCAGCAATTTATCAGCGGTAGCGAAGAAAATAATGATAAAAAAGAGCATTACAAAGCCTTAAGCAAAGACTTTTTTGACCTTATTTTTATCGATGAGTGCCACAGGGGTAGTGCTAGGGCGGATTCTACTTGGCGAGAGATTTTGGAGTATTTTAACTCCGCATTGCAAATTGGTATGACTGCTACACCTAAATTTCATAAAGAGCAAAGAGAGAGCCAAGAAGCAGGCGAGTTAGAAAAAAGAGATGATGATAATATAGATTATTTTGGGGAGCCTGTGTATCAATACAGCTTACAACAAGGCATAGATGATGGCTATCTAGCCCCATTTTCAGTAGTAGAGCTACTTTCAAATGTCGTGCAAGAGGGCTATACACCAGAGCTAGGTAAGCGTGATGAAGAGGGCAGAGAAATCCCACAAGAAACTTTCACTTCCCCAGATTTTAACCGCACAATTTACCTAAAACCTCAAATCCGCTTCGTTGCTAAAGAAGTGAGCAAATTTTTGCACCACACCCTAAAAAATCCTTACGCTAAAACTATCATTTTCTGCGAAGACCAACGCCACGCACAATTGATGAAAGATGCCTTGCAAGATGAAAACAAACAAGAAATGGCAAAAGATTCTAACTACATCACACGCATAACAAGCGATGATGATAAGGGCAAAGCCCTGCTAGATGACTTTAAAAGCGTAAGCAAACGCTACCCAGTCATTGCCACAACTTCCCAGCTTTTAAGCACAGGGGTAGATACGCAAATGGTGCAAGTCATAGTCATTGATAAAATCGTGCGTGATAAAAGCCTATTTAAGCAAATGATAGGGCGAGGCACAAGGCTTAATGAAGTCTTAGAATCCAAAGGCAAAACGCATTTTTATGTGCTAGATTTTAAAGGCATTGCAAAAGAGTTTTTAAACGACCCAGATTTTGATGGCGAGATAGAGTTTATCGGCACAGATGAGGTAAGAGAGCGAGAGAAAAAGCCAGAAAGCACAACAGAGCCTAACGACCTGCCACCAGAACCACCGATAATACGCATTGTAGAAGATGAAAAGATAGAAATCTATACGAAATATGAGTCTGTCATCATCTTACGCAATGTTAATGGTGTTTTGACACCTATCACACAAAGCCTAGAATCTTTTAGCGGTGAAAAGCTTCAAAATACTAAAGCTTTTGAATCCTACCTCAAGACTTTACGCACAGGCGATAAAGCCACGCGTGAAGAGCTTTTAAACAAGCTTGAAGAAAAAGGTATTTTTATCCAAGAGTTAGGGCAAATGGATAAATTTAAAAACTGCGATGAGTTTGATATTTTACTCTCTCTTGCTAAAGGCACACAAGCCCTAAGCCGCACACAAAGGGCAAAAAAAGCAAATAAATTCCTAGAATCTTTACAGCCAAAGGCTAGAGAGCTTTTAGAACTCTTACTTGAGAAATACGCACAAGGGGGCATTGATGAGCTAGATTCTGGCGTGTTTAAAAATGAGCCTTTTAAATCCAAATATACTAATCGTAGCACAATCGTAGAGATTCTTAAAGAATATGGCGGAGTCAATGTCGTGCTGCAAAATCTTAAAAACACACTTTATGAGGAGGTAAGCTAATGCTAAATATCAAAAAACTTCAAAATATTATGCGTCAAGACGCAGGAGTTAATGGCGATGCACAAAGAATGGAGCAAATCGCGTGGATTTTATTCCTAAAGCTTTATGATTATTATGAAAAAGAATGGACTGCTGATAATGAAATGAATGGCACGGAGTATCACTCTATAATCCCGGAGCATTTGCGTTGGGAGTCTTGGGCAGTGGGTGAAAAGTCCCCCACAGGCGAACCCTTACTCACATTTATCAATAATGAGCTTTTCCCTACGCTAAAAGCCCTAAACATCACAGAATCCACCCCGCTTAATCAATCCATCGTGCGAAAAGTTTTTGAAGATTTAAATAACTATATGAAAGATGGCTGTCTTTTACGCGAAGTGATAAACGAGATAGAATCTAGCCTTAAGATTCACAATAGACAAGATTTTAAAGAGCTTTGCAAAGTCTATGAAAGCTTTTTAAAAACCTTGCAAAGTGCAGGAAATGCCGGCGAGTTTTACACACCGCGTGCCGTTACAGAATTTATGGTAGAAATGCTTAGTCCAAAGCTAGGTGAGAGTGTGGCGGACTTAGCTTGTGGGACAGGGGGCTTTCTTATCCCCGCGGCACATTTTTTAGAAAAGCAAGTAAGTCTCACAAGTGAGCGAAAAGTCTTTGAAACAAGCTTTTATGGTTGTGAGAAAAAGTCCTTGCCCTTTTTACTTTGCGCGACAAATTTACTCATTAATGGCATAGAAAATCCAAACCTAAAGCACGGCAACGCCTTTGAATTTAGCAATTTTGAAGACTTTGATATAAATCTTACAAAATACCCCAAATTTGACATTATTTTAATGAATCCCCCTTATGGTGGTAATGAGCATAATGATGATATTAAACACTTCCCCCAAGAATACAAAAGCAGTGAAACAGCAGATTTATTTATGGCTCTCATTTTGCACCGACTATCTTTCAAAGGCAAAGCCGCAGTCGTGCTACCTGATGGCTTTTTATTTGGTGCTGATAACGCAAAAGTCAATCTCAAAAGAAAGCTTTTAAGTGATTTTAATCTCTATCTTATCTTGCGTTTGCCTAAATCAGTTTTTGCCCCTTACACTTCTATCCCCACAAATTTACTTTTTTTCAACGCTGATAAAGGCGGCACGGAAAAGACGCATTTCTACCGCCTTGATATGCCAGAGGGTATAAAATCCTTTGGCAAAACAAAGCAAATGAGCCTAGAGCATTTTGAGTCCTTTTTGCAGTGGTGGGAAAGTGATAGGCAAAGCTTACAAGATGAAAGCGGAAATTTCAAAGCAAAATCCTACACCAAAGAAGAACTTGAATCTAGGAATTACAACTTTGACTTATGCGGCTATGTAAGCGAAGAAGAAGAGATTTTAGAGCCTTTAGAGCTTATGGAGCAAATCAAAACTGAGAGAGATAAGCTAAATGCCACGCTAGATTCCATAATGAAGCAAATTTCTACTATAATTAAAGAAAACGAATAAGGAGAAACTATGCTACTAGAAGTCAGTATCGATAAACACAACAAAGACGCCATAATTTCAGCGATAAACCTTATCAAAGGCGTGGAGCTTGTAGAAGTGCTAACACAAGCAGAAGACTATGATGATACCATTATGACAAAAGAGGATTATGAAGCGTGGGTAGAGGCGCGTAAAGACTTAGCAGAGGGCAAAACCATAAGCCACGAAGAGCTAAAAAGGCTTGTAAGCCAAGAGAATGCCCAAGAAAATAAAGCGGTAAATACAACAGAACAAGGCATACAAAATGCCCTATAACATAGAGTATCACAAGGATTTTATAAAGTTTTTAAAAAAGCACCAAGACATACAAGCCAAAGTTTTTGAAAGCTTTGAGACAATCGCGCAAAATCCCTATGAAGCAAAGCTAGATATTAAAAAACTGCAAGGCAAAAAGTTTCAATGTAGAACCAACCACTATCGCTTACGCATAGGTAAATACCGCTTTTTATATGAAGTGTTAGAAAGCGAGATTCTAATCTACGCTTACAAAGCAGACTCAAGGGGCGATATTTATAAATGAAAACAGATACCTTAAAAAAGTCCTTGCTAGACTATGCCATTAAGGGAAGCTTGACTGCCAAATTCCGCCGTGAAAATAGTGGGCTTAGTGCCTTTAATGAGCTTGAAATTTATAACGATAAAATAAAGCAAAAACGCAAAGATTTAGAAAAAGAGCTTAAAACCCTAGAATCTAAACTTAAAAAAGCCCCAACCCGTCATTGCGAGACTTCCGCAGAATCCATATCTGTCATTGCGAGGCGTAGCCGAAGCAATCCACAAACCAAACAAGAGCTAAAATCTCAAATTCAAATGCTAAAAAAAGAAATTGCAAAATGCAAAGAAATCACGCCCTTATTTTGTCATACCGCCTCCACTTGTCATACTGACCTTGAGTGTAGCGAAAGGGAAGTATCTCAAAACACAGAATCTAAAAGAGATTTTTCGTTTGCTACGCAAACTCAAAACGCAGTTTCTTTAGAAAATGACAATCCACACACCCCACCCTTTACTATCCCAAATTCTTGGGCGTGGGTAAAACTTGGGGATATTTGTGAGATTTTTACAGGGGATAGCATTAACGCCACAGAAAAAGAAAAAAATTTCACGCATCAAACAAGCGGACTAAACTATATCGCCACAAAAGACTTAGCAAACGACACAAGCATAACTTACGAAAATGGTATAAAAATCCCCGATGAATTTCTACCTTCTTTTAAAATCGCAAAGGCAAATTCCACCTTACTTTGTATAGAGGGCGGTAGTGCGGGGCGAAAAGTCGGTTTTTTAAAAGAAAATGTTTGCTTTGGTAATAAGCTTTGTTGTTTTGAAAATATTTTTGCTTTTTCTAAATTTGTATTTTATTTTTTACAAAGTGGAGAATTTTCAAAAGAATTCAACTCTAATATTAACGGCATTATCGGCGGAGTAAAAAAAGAGAGTATAAGACATTTTCTTATCCCCTTGCCGCCATTATGCGAACAGCAAGAAATTGTAAAAAAACTTGATTTGCTCGTTTCACTCGCAAATGATTTTGCTATCACTAAAGAGAATTTAAAGAGAATTGAAAAGAGAATTGAAAAGAGAATTGAAAAGAGAATTGAAAAGAGAATTGAAAAGAGAATTGAAAAGAGTTTGCTTAAACTTGCCCTAGAAGGCAGTTTAAGCAAACTTTATCGCAGAAGCTCCCCTACACTCTCCGCCTTTAATGAAATCAGCACTTACAACGATAAAATAAAAGCAAAACGCAAAGATTTAGAAAAAGAGCATATAA